>JANTGL010000181.1 GCA_024762915.1 Bacteroidales bacterium
CATCCGAGGATAAATCAATCCAACCGGGTGTTCCGTCCGCCGTTGTTCCGTACAGGAAAAAACTGCCGACAGTCGAATCGAAAACCAGAAGGCCGGGCGTGGCAGATATTTCTTTACGTTTTTCGGATGTTACACGCGGAATCAGCAAACCTTTATCCGAAGATTCAATTTCCAGCATGGCATTGGAGTTCGGTATTCCCGAAGTATTAGAAATTAAGACTTGCGAAAACAGTTGTTGATTTCCTAATGTTGCAAAAATCAACAAAAGGAATAAGAATTTTGAGAAGAAATTTTTCATGATATATGGTATTTAGAATTTTAAAGTAAACAAGTTACAATTTTATTTATTCCCTGTTAATTTTATCTTTGAATCTGTCTATTCTTCAAATACATTTTGAATGCAGTTTATATTTTAAAATTTGCATTTTTTATCCCGTTACGAATTATTTTACATAAGTCTAACAAATATAAGGAATTAAAAAAGCAGAATCAACCAACAATAAGTATTCGCCGGATTATTTAAAGAATTCGCCGGGATATAAAAAGAATTCGTTTTGGGAAGGGTTTATATTTTGCCTAATTTATCAATTTCTTTTAAAAGAGAAATACGTTTTCGAGATGAAACGGGGACTTTTGAATTGTCTTTCATAAAAACAATACCTCCGGATTTCTTATCATAACGAATCAAGAAATTTAAATTAATCATATGGGATTGGTGGGTTCTGAAAAAACCGGAATCACTCAAAATATCTTCATATTCTTTGAGTGTTTTTGATACCATAATTTTCTTACCGCCGTCTAAATAGAAATTCGTATAATAATCGTCGGATTCGCAGCGGATAATATCTTGAACATTGACCAAAAAGATATTTCCGGCTGTTTTAAGGATGATTTTTTTTATATCCTCAGAGATATTTTTAACATTGGCTAATAACAAATCCAACTTTAACTCGGTATGATTTTTATCAAGTTGCTTCACGGCATCATTAACGGCTTTGATTAGTTCTTTCGGGTTAACCGGTTTAATCAAATAATCCAAAGCACTAATTTTTATAGCTTTAAGAGCGTATTCTTCAAAAGCGGTAACAAAAATAATTTTAAATTTTGTATGATTAAGTTGTTCGAGAAGATCGAAACTTGTTTCGTCTCCTAAGGAAATATCAAGTATTAAGATATCGGGAAGAACTCGGTTAATTACTTCAAGAGCCGAACTGACATTCGAAGCTTGAAAAACGGAATTTACCTCGGGACAGTAGTTTGTTATTATCTCGACAATGCCTTCACGGATTTTTTTTTCGTCATCTACAACAACAACTTTCATAAAAAAGTTTTTTTGATATACGGTTTTATTAAGCAACGAATATAAAAAAACTTTGGAATGATAACAAATTTTGTGTTCAAATTGAATTTAACCCGATACAATTAACCGGAATATTTTAAAGGAATACTAAACTTTATTTTTGTTCCGGCAGGATTTCCGGTATCCGAAAACAAATCAATTATTTCGAAATTAATTTTTTTCTTCTTTCTTCGGTTCAATTTTTCAAGTCTGCTCTTGGTAACACTGATTGCAAAGGACTTATGGTCGGGTTTTTTAGAACTCAGTGCTTTTTGTCTGCCTATTCCGTTATCTTCAACTTCCACTTGCAAAAATTCATCCGATTGTAAGTACCGAATACACAAATTATTTTCGTCTTTTTTGCCGTTGAAAGCATGTTCCAATGCATTTTCGATAAAAGGTTGAGTTAGCATAGGCGGAATAAGAACGTAGTCGATTTCCAAATCAGAATCTGTTTTAAACTTGTATGTAAAATTATTTTCAAATCTGAGTTCTTGCATTTGAAGATAATATTTCATCGTTTCAATTTCCTGCTTTAATGAAATGTATTCTACTCTTGAATTTTCAATTACCAATCGCATCAATTTTGCAAAATCCGCAAGATATGCTCCGGCTTCAAGCGGTTGATTTTTAGTGATAAAATATTGAATTGATGCTAAAGAATTAAATATAAAATGCGGGTTCATCTGCGAACGAAACAGTTTTTGCTCAAGTTCCAATGTTTTTTGTCTGTTTTTAATTTTCCGAGTTCTGAAAAGTAACATTCCGAAAAGCAGAATAATAATTATAAAACCCGAAAGACTGTATAAGAAATACCTGTTTTTTAAAATCGTTAATTTCTGTTTACTGTTTTCATCGGAGAGTTGAACAATTTCTTTCTCTTTTTTCTCTGTTTGATATTTTGTTTCTATTTCCGTTATTTGTTTGTTTTTCTCTTTATTAAAAATTGTGTCTTTAACAGCCGAATATTTTTGATAATATTTTAATGAATTTTGATAATCATGCATCGCTTCATAAAGCTCTGATTTTTCTAAATATATATCATAATATTCGGAAACTAATTTAATTTTCTCGGATTTTTTTTCACTCTCGTTAAGGTATTTTAATGCCAGATTATATTTTTTTTGTTTTTTATATAATCTTCCGAGATAGCGTAAATTTTTCACTTCACTTTCAACACTTTTACTTTGATTAATTTTAAGTGATTTTTGAATAACATCAATTGCTTTATCGTATAAACCTTTTTTTTCATACACCAAACCGAGATTTGAATATGCCAATTCGATTAATTTCTTATAATTATTTTTTTGGGCAATTTCAAGTGCTTGATTAAGGTATTCGGTACTTAAATCAAGATTATTCATGTTTTTATTGATATTGGCCAAATTTATCAGTTGAGCGGTTTGTTGATAGTAATTTCCCGATTTAACATAGATATTTAATGCTTTTAAACAATATTCGGCAGCTTTTTTGTAATTTTTATTTTCATTATAAATCATGGCAATATTTCCGTAGTTGTCGACAGCAACTGAATACATTTCTTTTTTTTCATAAATTTGTACCGAATTTAACATATTAATCAATGCTTTTTCATATTCACCTCTATAGAAATTAATTACTCCGATATTATTATAAATATCGGCAATTTTTAAACTGTCATTATTTTTTTTATGATAATCAAGTACTTGATTGAAAAGTTTTAAACCTTCGTCAAACTCTCCCGAATATACAAATGCAGACCCTTTGTTTAATAAAAATTTATTCAAAAGTTTTTCATCTTTATTGCGGAGTACCGAAATAGCTTTATCGATATTTTTAATGGCCTCTTTATTTGCTCCTTCATCTATATTAATCAATCCCAATTCATTATAAGACAAAGCAATTTTTTCCCTGTCATTGTTTTCCTCGGCAATCCGTAATGCTTGTTTTGCATATATTTTTGCCGTATCCGGCGATTTCGTCCTGTAAATTGACGATAATCGAAATAATACATCTATTTTTTCTGTACCGTTTGCTTTGTTCAATTCAATAATCAAACTGTCAATCTTATCTGCTTTCAGAGAAAAGCTGCTGATACTAAATACAAAGAGGAGAATAAATTTTATTTGCTTACAAAAACTTGTTTTCATTTTTTAGTTCAAACTTACATATTTTTTTTGCAAAAACACACAGTCAATTAAAAAAAATCATACAAAACGATTGCATTTCTGCAAGGGTATAATTTTTAATCAAACGGCACTTTTGAGGTGGTATCAGTCCGACCGAAACTACCGAAGTCTTTAACTTCAAGCTTATCATCACAATAGTTTTCAACCATTAAAATGCGAGAGCATTTTAAAAAATTCCTTAAAACTCAAATAAACCCGAAAATTTTCAAACTGCTGCCGACAACCTCAATGAAATTTCACAGTTTTCGAACTGCAGAGACAGCCTGCGGCGTCTCATATTATACAAAAAACACCTTACCGAAAATCAGTAAGGTGTTACAATCAATAACCATGAAAAGTGGGCCGACAGGGACTCGAACCCCGGACCCTCTGATTATGAGTCAGATGCTCTAACCGGCTGAGCTATCGGCCCCGTGAAATATTAAAATTTCAGTGCGGCAAAATTAACTATTATTTTTTCACGACAAAAAAGATTTTCATTTTTTTTAATTCCGAAACATTTTCTTTCGAAAGTCGGATTTTAAATGATATTCACAATACTTTTTTATATTTGCATGATAAAAGTTATTATATGTTTGAATACATCAGCGGAAAAATTACCGAAACCACACCCACTTATATTATTATTGAAACCGGAAATATCGGCTATTTTATAAATATCTCATTACAAACCCATTCAAAAATAAGCGGAAAAGAACATTATAAAGTGTATATTCATCAAATTATTCGTGAAGATACTAATGCTTTATACGGATTTGCCGATAAATCGGAGCGCGAAATATTTCGTTTATTAATTTCCGTTTCGGGTATCGGTGCCAATACGGCAAGAGTGATGCTTTCCTCATTATCAGCTAATGAAGTAAAAAAAGCCGTACGCTCGGATGATGTTGCAACTTTTCAAAACATCAAAGGGATTGGTGCAAAAACGGCGCAACGTGTTATTATTGACTTGAAAGATAAAATAAATAAAGCCGAAATTGATGATGAAACCGGACTTGCTTTCACAAGTTCAATTCCCGAAGAAGCCTTATCGGCATTAAGCATGTTAGGGTTTCCGAAAACCAAAGCAGAAAAAGCCGTTAAGAAAATTTATACCTCAAATTCAAATATAAGTGTTGAAGAACTTGTTAAGAATGCACTAAAAATATTATAATTTCGTTTATCTCAATATAATTTGCCTATTGCTGAAAACTACTTTAAAAAATTCTAAATAAATTTGCAGTGAAATCATTCTTAAAGTCTTTAATTAAAGGTATTTTTATAATCGGAAGTTTTTTATTATTCGTTTCATTTTCGGAATCTTCTTATAAAAATACTTCAAAAGATTTCTCAATACCCGGGATTCATGATTCAATTCCGAAAGATTCTCTTATATTTCCCTTCGAAGATTATTCGAATAATCCGCTGTCAATTAAAAAAACGTCTCCTCTTTTTCTGAAAAATCCTTCAAGCATTAAGTCCTTTGTAAAATACGACCCGAAAACCGGAAAATTTATTTTTTACGACAAAATAGGTGATTTTAATTATCGAAATCCCTATTACATGTCTTTTGATGATTTCATGCAATACAGTAACAAACAAGAAATTCATAACTATTGGATGGAACGTTCTGCATTGGAAAATATTAAAGGCGAAAACAGTTTGGTCGATCGCTTAGTGAATAAAAATTTAATCGTTCCCATTCAAGGGTTCGATAAAGTCTTCGGAAGTAATACCATTAATATTAAACCGCAAGGAACGGCAGAACTTATTTTCGGTCTTAAAATCAATAATAACGAAAATCCGGCATTAACAAAAGATCTTCAAAAAAATGTCAATTTTGATTTTGACATGAATATTAAAATGGGTGTTGCCGGACAAATCGGGGACAAAATGAAACTGGGAATTAATTTTGATACCGATGCAACATTTGAATTTGAAAATAATGCAAAATTAGCCTACGAAGGCAAAGAAGATGAGATTATTCAAAAAATAGAAGCGGGAAACGTCACCATGCCGCTTTCGGGTTCTTTAATTACGGGGAGTCACAATTTATTCGGCATTAAAACGGAACTTAAATTCGGGAATTTATTGGTTACCAATGTTTTTTCACAACAAAAAGGACAAAGCAAAACCGTTGAGGTTCAGGGTGGTGCCACAACAACACCGTTTGAAATTACCGCTGATGATTACGATGCCAACAGGCATTATTTTATTTCGCAATATTTCAGAGATCGATACGATGAAGCTTTAAAAAA
>JANTGL010000182.1 GCA_024762915.1 Bacteroidales bacterium
CGTAGGTAAAGCTATAAAACCGATATCATAAGGAGAAACTTGCACGGTTCCCGAAGACGGATTAAAATAAAAGGATTTATTTCCGAAATTTATTCCTAAATCGGCTCCGATACCGTTAACGGGATATCCGGTTCCGGCATTATTGTCGGCATCAATTTCTAAAAACAAATCATTTCCGTAATTTAATTGAAGTTCTTGATCAAAAACCAATTGAATAAACAGATAATTACTGTCGTTTGCCACTTTGAAAGAAAGTAAATCATAAGCTGCTCCGTCGTTTTGAGTGTCCGTATAGCTTGCGGCATCGTTTATCCAATCATCGTATTTTCCGTCAAGACCGATCGGTAATGCTTGTGCAAAAAATGGTGAAGATACAATCAGAAAAAATCCGGATAATAAAATCCTTTTTAAATTATTCATTATTAATTGTTCATTATTAATTGTTCATTATTAATTGTTCATTATTCAAGCTTTCAACAATAGTTTCAGCCGTTCGTTCAGATGCTCCTTTTCCGCCCAAAATTTCTCTTAATTTTGCAAAATTCAACAGCATCGTATTCCGATATACGTCATCTTCAAGAATTAGTTTCAATTCTTCGGTAATATTTTCAACAGTCATATCGTATTGAATAAATTCTTTGATAATTTCGTTGTGCATGACCAAATTAACAAGTGAAATGTAATCTACCTTAACCAAGTGTTTTGCAATTTGATAGGAGAGGTGTTCTCCTTTGTAACAGACCAGTTCCGGGATATTTAAAATTGCCGTTTCCAATGTGGCCGTTCCGGAAGTAACGATTGCTGCTTCGGAATGCTTTAAAATTTCATAAGTATTGTTGTAAATGAGTTTAACGTCTTCATCATTCATAAATTTAAAAAATATTTCTTTTTCCAATGAAGGAGCAGCAGCAACAACAAATTGATATTCGGGAAATTTCTCCGTAACTTTTAACATTGTCGGAAAATTATGTTTTATTTCTTGTTTTCTGCTTCCCGGAAGCAAAGCAATAATTTTTTTATCATTCAGATTGTATGTTTTTCTGAAACCGACTATATCTTTTTTTTCACTGTTAATCGCATCTAAAATCGGATTTCCGACATATTCGACTTCGTAATCGTATTTTTTATAGAATTCCTTTTCGAAAGGGAATATAATAAGCATTTTATCAATAAATGCTTTGATTTTATGAACACGCGATTGTTTCCAAGCCCAAATTTTAGGTGAGATGTAATAATACACCTTTAATCCTGCATTATGGGCAAATTCAGCAATTCTCAGATTAAATCCGGGATAATCGACAAGTATCAATACATCGGGTTTGTAGTTCAGAATATCTTCTTTTACAAATTTGATGTTTTTCAGAATTGCCGGAAGATGCATAAACACATCTAAAAAACCCATATAAGCGGTATCCTTGAAATGCCGTACCAATGCGCCTCCTTGTTCTTTCATAAGATCACCGCCTATGAAACGAAAATCAGCATTGTTGTCAACTTTTTTCAGAGCTTTCATTAAATTGGATGCATGCAAATCACCCGATGCTTCGCCGGCTGTTATGTAGTATTTCAAAACGGATAGTTTTTAATTAAAAATTGCCCCTGCTGCTATAATCAGGAAAATAAAAGCCGCAACACCGATTAAACCTTTTACGGCTTTATACATTTTTTTGTTCAAAAACAGATAAAATAAAGGCATAACTCCGATTGCTCCGCCTTTTAAAGAGAGAAAAACTCTTGAACGTAAAATCGGACTGAATTCATTATCTCCGAAAAAATATTTAAAATGTTCAATTGTCGTATAATCTTTTGCATTTGCAGCAATTACAATTAAACTGATAACGGATGCCGTAATAAATCCGCTGACAATTCCGACCCAAATTTTATCGTATTTTGATTTCTTTTCAAATCTCATTTTCTTATATATGAATTAAAAGCACGCTAAATTACTAAAATATTGTATTTTTGAAAATTCTATGGCAAACAATAATTTTATTTACGGAACAAGGGCGGTTATCGAGGCCGTTAATTCTGATAAACAAATTGAAAAGGTTATGATTGTCAGAAGTGATGATAATCCTCTGCAAAAGGAGTTAACAACACTTTTAAAGCAACATCGAATTTATTTTCAATTTGTTCCGTTTCAGAAAATAAATAAAATCAGTCGAAAAAATCATCAAGGCGTGATTGCATTTATTTCACCCGTGACTTTTTATGATGCGGAAGAAATTGTAACACGTGTTTTCGAAGCCGGGAAAGTTCCTTTTATTTTGGCACTTGACGGAGTTACCGATGTCAGAAACTTCGGAGCAGTCATTCGTACGGCCGAATGCTCCGGAGTACATGCTGTTTTGGTTCCGGAAAAAGGTTCTGCAGCCGTCAATGCGGATGCCGTTAAAACTTCTGCCGGCGCATTGCATAAAGTACCGGTATGTAAAACAAGAAGTTTACGAGAAACACTGCAAAAACTAAAAGAAAACGGTTTGCAAATAATTTCAGGAAGTGAAAAAGCCGATAAAAATTATTATCAAATTGATTTTACACTACCGACGGTTTTGGTAGTCGGTTCGGAAGAAAAAGGAATTTCAAACTCAATTATTTCATTATCAGATGAATTCGTAAAAATTCCTTTGCTTGGTGAAATTAAATCTTTAAATGTATCGGTTGCGGCAAGTATTTTGATGTATGAATCAGTAAGGCAACGAATCAATTAAAATTATTGTAAAAAAAATAAATTTGTTAGAGTCAGAAAATTATTAAACAAAACCTATAAAATTTAAGTTATGAGAATGACAACAACTTTTTTAATCGTTTTTTTCGGAATGTATTTATTTCAGTCCTGCGACAGTCAAAAAAAAGTTATTGATAATGTTCCTTCGGAAAAATTAAATAACACCTTTAATTTGGGAATGAACGATACATTGAAAATTGAATTAAAATCTAATCCCACAACCGGTTATTTATGGTCAATTGATAATAAAATAAAACCGAAAATAATTCAAGAGTTAAGTCATGAATTTGTAAAAAATAATAAAACTATGGATATGGTCGGAGCCGGAGGTTTTGATCACTGGCATTTTTTTCCTTTAAAAACAGGTGAAGTTTATTTGCATTTTATTTATGCCAGAGAAGACGGAAAAATCGATAGTGAAAAATATTATAAAGTTGTTGTGAAATAAACAAGGAAAGTAAAATTAAGCAGCTTCTTTATACTTTAAAACTATATATTAACTTAAAATCAAAACGTATGAAAACTTTAAAAATTATCATTCCGGTGATGCTGATTTTTGCATTAAACGGATGTATTATTGATCGATCACCGGATTATCCGGATGTAAATGCTTGTTTTTCGGTTTCCGGAACAACGCATAGTATGAATGAACCGGTTTATTTTGTAAATTGTTCGCAAGGTGCTGTTTCTTATGAGTGGAGTTTCGGCGACGGTTTTACATCAAATCAAAAAAGTCCTGCACATACTTATACTGAAACAGGAACATACCAGGTAAGTATGACCGCCACGGGATATGACAGTTATGAAACTTTTACGGATGCCGTAACAATCAGCGGATCAACTGATTTAGATATTTTGGTGATGTATGCGGGAACTGAAGATCCTGTTTCAAATTGTGATGTTCAATTATACGGAAATGAAACTGATTGGCAAAATTTAACAAACCCGGTTAGTGATATTTTAACTACCGGAACAAACGGTTTAGTATATTTTGCAGATTTACTGCCTATTGAATATTATATTGATGCCTATCGATTTGTTAGTGATACTTCGTATTATTCAAATTATTATCAAGGATATGCAACATTAGCTTTAGATGAAAATCAAATTAATTATTATAATATTTATGTGGAGCTTCTTTACAATACAAAAAAACGACATGACGGAAAAATTATTGATATAAAACGAATTGAAAAGTCAACTAAAGAAGAGCATAATCGGATTATTGAAGCATTTCTTGAAAAATAAATAAAATTAATTGTAGTTTATATAAAGGTATCAGTTATTGATGCCTTTTTTTATGTTTGTGATTATTGTTACCGTAAAAATTGTATTAAAATATTATTTTTGCAAGCAATTCATTAAAATAATATTTGAGAACTTTATAAATCATAAGTATGAAAAAATCTGTAAGATTACTGTTGTTAAGTGTATTAGTATTAATTTATACTAACGTTAATTCTCAGATTGTCCGACCCGTTAAATGGACATTTTATACACAAGCAATCAGTGCCGATGAAGTAAAATTAGTTTCTAAAGCAAGTATTGAAAAATCGTGGCATTTATACGGTCAGTATTCGGAACCTGCCGGCGGAATTCCTGCCGAGTTTAATTATGTAGAAAGTGATAAGTATAAAAAAGAAAGAAAAGTAAGTGAATGGCCGAAACCGCATAAAGAATATGACGATATTATGCAAGCCAATATTCAAACCTTTGAAAAAGAAGTTTTTTTTACTCAAATTATAAAAGTAACTTCACAAAAAGACTTCAGAATTACCGGCTCTTTTTCCGGACAAGCATGTACAACGGAAGGAATGTGTATTCCGCTTGCTGAAGATTTTGAATTTAATGTTCCCGGATTAAAAACCTTGGCAAAGCAATTTCCCGAAAAAGATGTTAAACCTGATAAAACTGTTAAAGATACAGTTACTGAATCAAAATCTGATACAAATATCATAAATGAGAAAGATACTGCAAGTATCGTTGACAATCAAAATAACGTAAATGATTCGGATACGACAGCTGTTATAAAAGAAGGAGGAAATGAAATAAATTCGGCAACCGAAAAAGGCGGTTTATGGGGCCTATTTATTGCTGCATTTCTTGCAGGATTAGCTGCTCTTCTGACACCGTGCGTTTTTCCTATGATACCGATGACCGTTTCATTTTTTATGCATGAAGAAAAATCAAAAGCTAAAAGCCGCGGAGAAGCAATCTTTTTTTCTTTATCGATTGTTTTGATTTATACGGTAATAGGTACTTTGGTTGCCGTAACACTCGGTCCCGAATTCGCAAATTGGCTGAGTACACACTGGATTCCGAATATTCTGTTTTTTATTGTATTTATGATTTTTGCAGCATCATTTTTCGGGATGTTTGAAATCGTTTTACCGAGTTGGATGACGGCAAAATCCGAAAAACAAGTGGATAAAGGCGGTTTTTTTGCACCGTTTTTTATGGCTTTTTCATTAGTCGTAATTTCTTTCTCATGTACAGGACCTTTGGTCGGAACGGTATTAGTGGAATCTGCAGGGGGTGTTGTGATAAAACCTATTATAGGTATGTTAGGATTTGGTTTAGCATTTGCAATTCCGTTCGGAATATTTGCTTTCTTCCCGCATTTGATGAACAAAATGCCGCAATCCGGCGGATGGTTAAATTCGGTTAAAGTTGTTTTGGGATTTATTGAGTTGGCATTGGGTTTAAAATTTTTAAGTATCGCTGATTTAACATATCATTGGGGATTGCTTGACAGACATGTATATATTGCACTTTGGATTGTCATTTTTACCTTAATGGGATTTTATTTGCTCGGAAAAATCAAATTTTCTCACGACAGTGATTTACCGTATTTGAAAGTACCTCGTTTAATGTTTGCCATCTTTACTTTTGCCTTTGTCGTGTATATGATTCCCGGTATGTTCGGAGCACCTTTAAAAATATTATCTGGTTATTTGCCGCCCATGAGCACCCACGAATTTAATTTGGCAAAAGTTGTCAGAATGAATTC
>JANTGL010000183.1 GCA_024762915.1 Bacteroidales bacterium
CAGATTTAAAACCTGCCGAAATTTGGAAATATTTTGATGAAATCACTAAAATACCGCGACCTTCCAAAAAAGAAGAAAAAATTATTCAATATCTTTTGGATTTTGCAAAAGAACATAATTTAGAAGCCGAAAGAGACGAAATAGGAAATGTTGTCATTCGCAAACCCGGTACTTCCGGAAAAGAAAATCATAAAACCGTTATTTTGCAAAGCCATTCGGATATGGTTTGTGAAAAAAATGCCGACACCGAACACAATTTTGATACCGATCCAATTCAAACATACATTGACGGCGATTGGGTTAAAGCAAAAGGTACGACACTCGGCGGCGATGACGGAATAGGCATTGCTGCGGCTCTTGCTGTTTTAACATCGAAAAATATTGAACATCCGCCTATTGAAGCTTTGTTTACTGTTGACGAAGAAACCGGATTAACCGGTGCTTTTGCTATAAAAAAAGGATTTTTAAAGGGCGAAATATTAATAAATCTTGATTCGGAAGATGAAGGCGAACTATTTATCGGATGTGCAGGCGGAATTGATACTGTTGCAGAATTTAAATACGGTACAAAAATAGTCAAGGCAAATTCCGTTGCTTACAAATTATCGATAACGGGCTTAAACGGAGGACATTCAGGAGATGAAATAGACAGTGGCTTGGCTAATGCAAATAAAATTTTAAATCGAATTATCTTATCTTCATATAAAAAATTTAAGGTCAGACTTTCAGACTTTAACGGAGGAAATTTAAGAAATGCCATTCCTCGTGAAGCATTCGGAATTATTACAATTAACAAAAAATTTGCTGCTGATTTTGAGAACTTAGTAACTGATTTAACAAAAAAAATAAAAAATGAATTTTCGACAACCGAAAAAAATATGACAATAACATTGTCTGAAGAAAATCTACCAGTTTACGTAATTTCAAAGAAAGTTCAAAAAAAATTAATGCATTCTCTTTATGCCTGTTGGCATGGTGTGTATCAAATGAGTGCAGATATGCCGGGATTGGTTGAAACTTCCACAAATTTAGCTTCCGTAAAATTTACGGAAAAAAATACAATAGTAATTGAAACCAGTCAAAGAAGTTCTGTTGAAAGTGCAAAATACGACATGGCTCAAACGGTTGCATCCGTTTTTAAACTTGCCGGTGCAAAAGTTAAACACGGCGAAGGATATCCGGGATGGAAACCGAATACGGATTCAGAAATAATGAAAATAACCGAAACTTCTTATGAAAAATTATTCAATCGAAAACCGGAAGTAAAAGCCATTCACGCCGGTTTGGAATGTGGTTTATTCCTTGAAAAATATCCGTATTTGGATATGATCTCTTTCGGTCCGACGATTAAAGGTGCCCATTCACCCGATGAACGCATGAATATCCCGACGGTTCAAAAATTTTGGGATTTGTTGGTTGATGTTCTGGAAAAACTTTAAATATATACAGTTTGTTAAATGGAAAAGGATGTGGTTTTTACTCATCCTTTTTCTGATTAAAATGTATTTTATATGTAAGAAATTGTCTTTTGTATAAAATTATTTATTGTAAAATAATTTTATTTATTTTTATCCAGAATTCTAAAATCTTAAAAAATGACCAAACGCAATTTGATAATAATCGGTTCTGTTTTGCTAATTCTCATAATTTCATTTATGCTTTCGGGAGTATTCAGCAAAATGAAAAAAGAACCGGAAAAGAAACTTCCCGAACAAATAAAACGATATGTAAAAGCGGTTCCGGTAAAATATGAAACGTTTCATTCCGAATTAAAAGCAACCGGAAGAGTATCCACTCAAAATTATATTGATTTAAGTGCTGAAGTAAGAGGGAAAATATTTCCGGGACAGGTTCCCTTAAAGAAAGGACAAAGTTTCAGAAAAGGACAATTATTATTGAAAGTTTATGATAAGGAAGCTAAATTAGCTTTAAAAGCTCATAAAAGTCGGTTTTTAAATTCATTGGCAAATATTTTACCCGATTTTAAAATCGATTTTAAAAACAGTTATAATGATTGGAATACCTTTTTTAACAGCATTGATATTGAAAAAAATATTCCCGAACTGCCGAAAATAAAATCGGATAAAGAAAAAATATATCTCGCCGGAAGGAATATTTTAAGTGACTGGTATTCAATTAAAAGCGAAGAAATCGTCTTGAGAAAATATTATATTTATGCACCTTTTAACGGAGCTTTTACAGACGTTTATGCCGAACCCGGCGCGATTGCTTCTCCGGGGGTAAGAATCGCTCGATTGATACGTACCGACAAATTGGAATTGGAAGTCCCGGTAGAATCAAGTAACATTTATTTCTTAAAAACAGGCCAAAAAGTCAAAATTATTTCAAGTGATAAAAACGAAATTTTTACCGGACGCATCCTCAGAATATCAGATTTTGTTGATCCGAAAACACAATCGGTTCCGGTATTTATTGATATTTCGGGAAGAAAGAACAAACGGGTTTATCAAGGTGAATATATGACAGCTGTTTTTTCAAACATCACGCTTGAAAATGTATTTGAAATTCCGCGTGAAGCCGTCTTTAATCAAAATAAGGTTTTTGTTGTAAAAGACGGGAAATTAAGAAATAAATCCGTTGTCATTCAAAAGCTTAATGAAGAAACTTTATTTTTCAACGGTTTACCCGAAGGTTCAACGATTGTAACGGAAGCATTGATTAATGCTGTTGATAATATGGATGTTGAAATATTGAAATAAAATAAATTGCTAAATTATTAAACTGCTGATTTTGGAAAATTTATACATTATAATTGTTTGATATGAATACATATTCTAAATTATTTGAAAATAAAGAACTGCCTGAAATAAAAAATATTATTGATAACACTGAAAGCTTAACTTATGAAGCTAAGTTAGCTTTACAAAAAATAATTACCGAAAAATATTCTGACAATAATTATATTTCAAGTGAAAAAATTCAAAATTTAAATTCTTCACTCGAAAGTGATGATAATAATATTAAATCTTTAAGGTATTTAAATTATATCGGAATAGATTTATTTAAAGAAAATGACAAAATAACTGTAAGAAAAAGTAATTCTGCCAAAATACGTGATTTTTGGGGTATTTTCTTAAGTTCATTTATGATAATATTTTTATTACTTTCAATTTATTATAGGGCTAAATTTTTTTTATCGGAATTTCAATTATCCGGATTCATTTCTGCAATAATTATTACTTCAATCGGAATTCTGGGATTAATATTATTTCTCAAAACATTAGACAGAATTACATTCTATAAAGATTTTTTTATTACAAAAACAAATGATAATATAATCATAAATCAAAAACATAATAAAGATTTAAACCGAAAAAGATTTCCGACAAGTTCAAAGCTATATATTCAACATTCAGATAATGAGGACATAATAACTCTTGTACTAAGAAACGATACTGAAAATATTAATATCATAGGATTTAAAGACATTAATTCAATATCTCTCAAATCTTTAGAAAATATGGTTAACCAATTTAATAATTTAGCCATTTAATAATTTAATTCATTTATTATAATGAAAAAAATAATAAGCACATTTGTAAAGTTTCCGTTTTATGCCAATATCATAATTGTTGCAATTGTATTCGGCGGATTATTCTCGTTTATGAATATGAAAAAAGCATTTTTCCCGGAAACAACTTCTCGCTTTATCAATATTTCGGTATTTTATCCCGGTGCATCACCTAAGGAAATGGATGAAGGGGTAACAAGCAGAATAGAAAATGCGGTAAGAGCCATTGTGGGGGTAAAAGAAATTACCTCAACGTCTTCAGAAAATTTTTCAAGCGTAAGAATAGAATCAACCGGGCAATATGATATTAATGAAATGCTTGCAGAAGTAAAAAATGCCGTTGACGGGATTAGTGCACTGCCTTCTGCCGCCGAGCGTCCTTTGGTTTACAGACAAAGATCCAGAAGTACGGCAATGTTTCTCAGTTTATCGGGTGATGTGAGTTTGGAAACATTGAAAAAATATGCTTACGATATTGAAGATGATTTTTTACAATCCGGAGTCATGTCACAAGTCAATTTATCCGGATATCCGCCCGAAGAAATTTCCGTTGAAATTACGGAAGAAAATCTTTTACGGTATCAATTAACATTCGATCAAATTGCTCGTGCAATTGCTTTTAATAATACGGATATTTCCGGAGGTTTAATAAAAAATGAAAATCGGGAAATTCTTATTCGATCCAGAAAAAGAAGTGTTAATCCGGACAAAATCGGAGAAATTATTCTGAGAGCCAATCCTGACGGAAGTTTTCTTCGAATCAGAGATGTGTCAACAATTCAACGAAAATTTGCCGATGTTTCAAACTATGCAAAAAGAAACGGAAAAGAAGCCGTTCAAATTACCGTTAATAAATTACCCGAAGAAGATTTAGAAGAAATTTCAGATTATGTAAAAAAATATGCCAAAGAGTTTAAACGAAAGCATCCTGAAGTTGAATTAGCTGTCAGTTTCGATTTTTTAAGTATGCTGAACAGCCGACTTGAACTTTTATACAGAAACGGAGGTTCCGGTCTGCTCCTGGTTGTTATAATGTTAGCTGTATTTTTAAATTGGCGACTTTCTCTTTGGGTTGCATGGGGAATACCTTCGGCCTTTTTGGGCACATTTATTTTTGCAAGTCTTACCGGTATCACCATAAATATGATATCACTTTTCGGAATGATTCTCGTCGTCGGAATTCTCGTTGATGACGGAATTGTTATAGGCGAAAATATATTTGCTCATTTTGAAAAAGGTAAAAGTCCGAAACGAGCAGCCATTGACGGTACAATGGAAGTCGTACCTGCTGTATTAACTTCAATATTAACAACGGTTGTTGCTTTTATGCCATTACTTATTGTTACGCAAGGCGGTTTAGAATTTATGTATGAAATGGGTTTTATCGTTATTGTCAGTTTACTTGTCTCACTTTTAGAAGCATTTTTTGTTTTACCTGCTCATTTGAGTAATCCCAAAGTGTTAAACAGAGATCAAAACAGAAAAGGTGCCCGCTTGAGAAACAAACTTGACAGAATAGTTGCATTTATGCGAGATAAAATATACGGAAAGATCTTAAAACTTGTTATTAAATGGCGGTGGGTTGCAATTATTACACCTGTAGCTCTTATTATTTTAACGGCAGGAATGTTTGGCGGCGGATTAATCAAAGCCACTTTTTTCCCGCCTATAACCTTTGATTTTTTTAATGTAAATTTTGCATTTAAACCCGGTGACGGTTATAAAAAAACAGACGAATACCTGAAAAATTTCGATAAAATTGTTTGGCAAGTGAATGATGAATTAAAAAAAGAATATAACGATACGACGGATTTTGTTGATTATACTTTTCAAATTCTCGGTTCATCTTTTAACGGATTGGAAAACGGTTCGCATGCGGGCAGTATTATGGTCGGATTACGCGATATGGAAGGTGCACCCGTTTCAAGTTTTGATATCAGAAATCGAATTAAAAAGAAATTAGGAAAACATCCGGAGTTAGAAAAATTAAATGTGGAAGCACAGGGCGGACGTTTCGGAAAGCCGGTATCAATAACGCTATTGGGTAAAGATTATGACCAGCTGATTGAAGCTAAGAAGTATTTTGAACATAAGATATCAGATTTAAATGATTTGATAAATGTTACCGATGATAATGCAACCGGAAAACCGGAATTGTTAATGGAATTAAAACCGAAAGCTTATTTTTT
>JANTGL010000184.1 GCA_024762915.1 Bacteroidales bacterium
CCGTCAAAAACTATTTTATCGTTTTTTTGTAAATCTCCGATTTTGTGATAATATAATCTGTCAAATTGTGTTGAAACGGATAATTTGCTTCCGTCTTTCGGTCGCTCAAACGTACTGTAATAAAAACCTTTGTTTCCTGTCCAAGAAATTCGACTGTCAAAAATATTAAATAAGGTATCCCCTGTTTGTTTTTTTGTTTTCGTATTAATAACTACTATTTTTCTCCAATCCGAACCTTTTTCGGAAATTTGATATGCCAATAAACTTCCGTCTTTAGAAAAACTTGTTTCTCGCATTGAAACCGTACCGTTTTTGGAGAACGTATTCGGATCAATAAAAATTTGTTGTTTTTTACCCGGCGGTGTTGTTCGATATAAAACCCATTGGTTTTGCAATCCGTTATTTTTAAAAAAATAATAATAATCTCCTTCTTTTACGGGGACAGTTAATCTTTCATACTTCAAAATTTGTTTCAATCTTGTTCTTATTGTATCTCTGAAAGAAATTTTATCTAAATATGAAAAAGTTAATTCATTTTCAGCTTTAACCCATGCTTTTGTTTCATCCGAATTATCATCTTCAAGCCATCGATAAGGATCGGCAACTTTGACTCCGTAATAAATATCTTCAATTGTATCTTTTCTTGTTTCGGGATAATTAAAATTACTGTTTTGAGCATTATTAATTTGACATGAAATCAAAATACTAAATGTTGTAAAAAAAACTGTCGTGTATTTCATAACTTTATTTTAATAATATCCTGTGTCGTTATAAGGTTTTTAAAAAATGAATTAAACAAGTTGTATTTCTGTCATGCTAAACTAGTTTAAATTCATTAAGCCTTCGGGTTGAGTATCTTTATAAACATAAATAAATCAATAAATTAAGATCCTGAAACAAGTTCAGAATGACATTTAATTTATAACTGCACACATTTTACAAATTCATTTCATTTAATGTAGTTATATTTAACACAGCTTAATAATACAAATACTCAAATTTCATTCCGTAAATTTAAAATTTTATTCCGAGAATAGTAACAAAGTTTATATATTCATAAAATTAAGCAAAACGGTAAAAAAAAGCGCAGTTAAAAAACCACGCTTAATATATTTGGTATAATTTAATTTATTTTTCGAACGGATTTATCCCCATATTATACCATACAAATGCATACTTATCAGCGACTTGTTCAATTTGTTTTGAGGTAGGCGTTCCGGCTCCGTGTCCGGCATTAGTTTCAATTCGTATTAATAAAGGATTCGAGCTTTTTGCTTTGGCTTGCAATGTTGCAGCAAATTTAAATGAATGTGCGGGAACAACGCGATCGTCATGATCGGCAGTTGTTATCAAAGTTGCCGGATAATTAACACTGTCTTTAATAGCATGAACGGGTGAATAATTTAATAAATATTTAAACATTTCTTCCGAATCTTCAGAAGTTCCGTAATCACTTGCCCAACCGGCTCCGGCCGTAAATTTGTGATAACGCAACATATCCATTACACCGACGGCAGGTAAAGCTACTTTTGCCAAATCAGGACGTTGCGTCATGGTTGCTCCGATAAGCAATCCGCCGTTTGAACCACCGGCAATTGCAAGATAATCAGTTGACGTATACTTTTCTTTAAATAAATATTCTGCTGCTGCTATAAAATCGTCAAAAACATTTTGTTTATGCATTCTTGTTCCGGCTTTATGCCATTTTTCCCCATATTCACCTCCGCCGCGGATATTCGGTTGTGCATAAATACCGCCGTTTTCTAACCAGACTAATTTTCTTAAGTCAAATCCCGGTTTTAAACTGATGTTAAATCCTCCGTATGCATATAAATAAGTCGGATTTTTACCGTTTAATTTTATCCCTTTTTTATAAACAATAAACATAGGAATTTTCGTTCCGTCCTTACTTTTATAAAAAACTTGTTTCGTTTCAAAATCTTCGGGGTTAAATTCAATATTCGGCTTCCAATATAATCCGGATGTTCCGTTTTTAATATCATACTTAAAAATAGTTGCAGGATATGTGAATGAAGTGAAAGTATAATATAATGTTGTATCTTCTTTTTTTGCTCCGAAACCATAGCTTGTTCCTATTGAAGGAAGCTCAACTTCTCTTACTTTTTTTCCCTTGTAATCATATTGAATAACTTGAGATTTTACATCAACCATATAGGATGCAAATATATAACCGCCTCCGGTATTTACGGATAATACATTTTCTGTTTCGGGAATAAGGTCTTTCCAATTTTCAGCTTGAGGAGCTGATGCATCAACTTCGACAAGTCTGTTGTTTGGTGCTTTATAATTTGTTGATATCAATAAACGCGTACCGTCATTATCAACAATAAACAAATCACTTTCAAAACCTTCCGTTACAGGGATTATTTTACTGTTTTCAAGTGATAAATCGTTAATATACAGCTCGTTACCGCTTGTACTTTCGGCAGCTGAAATAACTAAAAATCTTTGATCTTCAGTTAAATAAGCACCGATATATCTTCTTTTTTGATTTTCTCCGCCAAAAATTAATTCATCATCTTTTTGTGCTGTTCCCAGTTTATGAAAATACAATTTATGATATTGAGTAAGTCCGGATAACTGGCTTCCTTCTTTCGGTTTATCGTAACTGCTGTAATAAAACCCTTCATTTCCTTTCCAGGCAAGACCGCTGAATTTTATATCTTTCAAAGTATCTTCAATTTGTTTTTTACTTTCCGCATCAAGAATAATTACTTTTCTCCAATCCGAACCGCCTTCCGAAATTTGATAGGCAAGTAATGAACCGTCTTTTGTAAAACTTACACCTCCTAATGAAACCGTTCCGTCTTCAGAAAATGTATTGGGATCAAGAAAAACTTCAGCATCTTTTCCGAGATCTTTAGTTCGATACATTACATATTGATTCTGAAGTCCGTTGTTTTTATAGAAATAATAATAGTCTCCTTTTTTTGAAGGTGCCGATATTTTTTCATAATTCCAAATTTCTTCTAATCTGCTTTTAATTTTATCTTTAAACGGAATATTATTCAGATATGAAAAAGTAAAATTATTTTCAGCTTTCACCCAAGCTTTTGTTTCTTCGGAATTATCATCTTCTAACCAACGGTACGGATCGGCAACTTTTGTTCCGAAATAATCATCCACAACCGTATCTTTTCTTGTATCGGGATAGTTAAATTCTTTTTCTTTCACGTTTTTTTGATTACAAGAACTTATTAAAATCAATAAGCTCGACAGACTCAGAATTAAATATTTCATAACTCATTTATTTAGTGAATATAATATTAAGTTTCTACAAAATTAAATCTTCAGCTTTCTTAGTTTTATCTTTTTGGTGACCCAATATCCTGCCTATAATTAATCCGAAGGTAAAGCCGGATAATAATCCCCATTTTACAAAACCGGGCTCGACTAAATAAGTTGCGCCGCCAAATAAAATTGCACCTATTAAAAGACCGATAAAAGAATAAACAGATACATAGTATTGTTCGGGTACCAATCCGTGTTTTAATTTTAAATGTTTAACAATTGTATCGTTTCTTTTTTCATATTCTGCACGTTTTCTAGGAGAACCGTTAATGAATTCCGGTAATCTGTTTACAATATCTTCTATTTCTGTTTTGAAATTACGGCATGTTTCACAATTGTCGGAAAAAACATCTATGCGTTCATTGATTCTTTCCAAACGGTCAATTTTAAAGAACTTGTAATCTCTTTTGAAAATTTCTTCTTTTTTCAATTCAATTTCATTATTCAAGTTCTTTGACCAAACTTTTAACTTTCCCATAACTAATTCTAATGTGTTGTTAAAGGGAAATCTTTCATTAAATCATTAACTTCTGCTCTGACTTCAGCAATAAGTTCCTCATTTCCCGGGTCAAGAATAACTCTGTCAATTTTATCAACAATAACAGTCATTAAATTTTCTTTAACGCCTCTTGTCGTAATAGCAGGTGTCCCGACACGAATACCGGAGGTTTGAAAGGGTGAACGTGAATCGAAAGGGACCATATTTTTATTTATGGTTATATCGGCTTTCTCTAATGCTTTTTCGACAATTTTACCTGAAGTTTCGGGAACTTTAGTTCGTAAATCAATTAACATTGAATGATTATCGGTTCCGCCGGAAATTACTTTATAACCTTTTGCGGTAAAAGCATCTGCCAATGCTTTAGAATTCTTTAAAACTTGTTTTTGATAATCTCTGAATTCATCTGTTAAAGCTTCACCGAAAGCAACAGCTTTTGCCGCAATAATATGTTCCAGGGGTCCGCCCTGGGTACCGGGAAATACGGCACTGTCCAAAACAGCAGACATTTTTTTGATTATGCCTTTGGGTGTTTTTTTACCCATCGGATTATCAAAATCTTGTCCCATCATAATTAAACCGCCGCGGGGTCCTCTTAATGTTTTATGTGTTGTAGTGGTTATTATATGTGCGTAAGGCAAAGGATTCTTTAACAGTCCGGCTGCAATTAAACCGGCAGGATGTGAAATATCAAACATCAATAATGCGCCGACTTTATCGGCAATATTTCGCATTCTTTCATAGTCCCAATCACGAGAATATGCCGATGCACCACCTACAATTAATTTTGGTTTTTCTTTTAAGGCAAGCTCTTCCATTTCATCATAATCAACAATCCCGGTTTCTTCTTTAACATTATAAGAAACAGCATTATACAAAATTCCGGAATAATTAACGAAAGAACCGTGTGTGAGGTGACCGCCATGCGATAAATTCAATCCTAAAAATGTATCACCCGGTTTTAAAACAGCTAACATAACGGCAGCATTTGCCTGTGCACCCGAATGCGGTTGAACATTTGCCCATTCTGCACCGAATAATTCTTTCACTCTGTCAATTGCAAGTTGTTCGGTTTGATCTACAATTTGACACCCGCCGTAATATCTTTTTCCGGGATACCCTTCGGCATATTTATTTGTCAACGGTGAACCCATTGCTTCCATCACTTGTTTGCTTACAAAATTTTCGGATGCAATAAGTTCAATACCTCTTTTTTGACGATTTAATTCTTGTTCTATTAAATCAAATATTTTTGTATCTCTTTTCATATGTTTATTTTTTTATCTGATAATTCATGCAAATTTAAAAAAGAATAACGGAATTTTATTACTAAATCAACTTATAAAAACGTATTATAAAACATTTATTTACGCAGAATCAGGTTCTGTTGTTTTTTAGGCAGACTTGAAACAACTAAATTATATGAATTATCAATAAGATCCGTAATAAATCGATTTGATAAACTGCCGTCAATCTTTATGTTTATCCAATGTTTTTTATTAAAATGATAAGCACCCGAAATATTTTTATTTGTTTCAATCAATTTCACTACATCTTCAGGTTTTGCTTTTAAGGTAATTGAAAATTCTTTTTCTAAATTCGTAACAGCAAACATTTTATTTAAGACTTTCATAACCAAAGTCGTTTCATCAAAAGGAAACGTTTCGATTACACTTTTTTTATTCAAACAATATTCTCTGAAAGATTCTATATTCATCATTTAAATTTAATTTTAACTTGTTTTAACAATTTCATTTATAAGGCAATAAAAATACTTTTTTTTCTGTTATAAATAAAACAAAAAAATATTTTATGAAATATTCATTAAAAAAAGAGTATTTTTATAAAAAATGTATAACTTTGTATTATAATCTAATATTATAATTTTAATAAAATGAAAAAAA
>JANTGL010000185.1 GCA_024762915.1 Bacteroidales bacterium
CTTGTTTAGTATCTCAGGAAATTTATTGTTCGCACAAAATGACGATGATTTATTAAATGATTTGAATGATCAATCGGAAGTTCAACTGTTACCTCAAAAATTTCTTTTTACACAAAAAATATTTTGGGGACAAAAAGGTTTAATGCGAAACTTTAAAGCATTTGAATTAACACCTGAAAACAGAACAAAAGAATTAAAAATACGGAGTTATTTTTTTAAAGCACATCAAACTTTAGGATTAGTAACTTCTGCAGGAATGATTGCACAAGGAATAGTCGGATGGAAATTATACAACGGGAATTATCAATTAAAGGGTTTACATGAAGGATTGGCAACAGGTGTGAATATTGCCTATTTTACTACGGCATCCTTAGCACTGTTTGCACCGCCTAAAATTATTCCCGAACACAAAGGATACAGCAGCATTAAAGTTCACAGAGCTTTGGCAATTATCCATTTATCAAGTATGATTGCGACAAATGTATTATCTTGGTATGTTGCAGATAATCCAAACTTACGTCCGTATCACAGAGCTGCGGCATTTACGGTATTCGGATCTTTTTTGGCAGCCGAAATAATCATTAAATTCTAAACTCTTTTATTATGAAAATTCTATTTTCATCTTTATTGATATTTTTTTCTCTCACGGTTTTGCTCGGACAAGAAACCGAAAAAGTAAAAGCCGATATTTCACTCTCAAGCGTAACTTATGCCATGAGCCACCCTTTGCATGATTGGGAAGGTGTTAATAAGAATGTACGTTCAATTATTGTAAGGGATAAACAAAGCAAAAAAATACAAAAAGTTGCCGTTGCTCTCGGAGTGGCGGATTTTAACAGCGGAAATGCCAACAGAGACTCGCATGCTATTGAAGTCCTTGAAGGATTAACATATCCGACAGTTACATTTAACAGTAATTCAATTGATTATCAGGAAAATAGTATAAAAATAAGCGGAACCTTAACTTTTCATAATATAAAAAAAGTGATGACATTTTCAGTTTTACATAAATCTTTGAAAGGGAGGGAAGCATATTCCGGTACTTTTGATGTCGATATGACTGAATTTAAGGTAAAACCGCCCTCTTTAATGAATATGGCGACGGATAAAACTATAAAAATCAGTTTTTTTCTGGTGTTTTAAATATTAATTTTTGAAATTCCCTTTTTCAGATTGCATTTAACGGCAGTCTGTCTAAAAACCCCTGCCGATTTTAAAATTATGTTCAAATATAAACACTTTTAAGCAATTATTTTAAAAATACAGGAATAAAATTATTGAATATAAAGACTAACTTAAATCGGCTTATTTTTACGTTTATATCAGCTAAATATCGGATAAACAGTAAAATAAGATCTTTCAGATAAGTCTTAAAAGTGCCTGCTCCGAGAAGATTTATAAGTCTTCGCATATTATATGCCGTAAATATTAATCCCACATCAGCTTCGGCTCTTTTTTTATATTTCTTAGTCATAATGTAATTAAATCCCCATTGCCGCTTGATGGTTCCGTAGGGATGCTCAACGATTGCCTGTCTTTGTTTGTAATAGTTTTCGGTTTCTTTTATTCTGCTTTTGTTATTTTCAATAAGTTCTTGATATTCACTTCTTTGTATGGCTTTTCCGTATTTGGCTTTCGAGCATTGCTCTTTTACCGGACAGTTTTTGCAGGCTTTGGTGGTATAACGTTTAAACTTGTAAGTAGCTCCTTTGTGAAGTTTGCCGGTGGTTCTTAATTTGTTTCCTTGCGGACAAATGTAACAGTCTTCTTTGTTCAGATACACAAAATTTTCTACATTATAAGCATGATCGGGAGCATTAGTTGCAACTTTGGGAACGGCAACCAATACCTTTATGCCGAGTTTATCGGCAATTTTAAATTCTGTTCCTGTGTGATAGCCTTTGTCATAAAGAGCAGTAAAATTGTTGGTTTCGAGGATGCTTTTTGCTCTGCGGAGCATATTGCCCATGGCTTTACCGTCGTTGGTATCGGTAACTTTATAGTCTATCAGGATTTTATTTTTTTCATCAACCGTAGTTTGAACATTATATGCTACTTCGGTTATGTTGTTGCGGGTAATCATGTGCCGACTTTCAGGGTCGGAAGTTGAGATTTGTTTTTCTCCGGTTTCTTTCAATTGTTTTTCTAAATTTTTATAAACCTTTTTTCGATTATTATGTTTTTCGATTTCAGCTTTTATCTTTTTTTCATTTTCCTCTTTTTGCTTATTATCAATATTTTTATCACCATCATTTTCAGCAAGTTGATTATTGTATTCTTTGAGTTTATTGTCGATGTATGCAAGATGTCTTTCAATTTTCTTTTGGTTGAAATTGTTTTTCTTGCTGTTTTGAGCTCGTAATTTTGTGCTGTCTCCGGCAATGAGTTTTCCGCCGATAAGCTCAAAGTTTTTGGCAATTTGTACTGTTGCTCTGAAAACTTTTTTGATGGCTTTCGGGTTGTCTCTGCGGAAATTGGAAATGGTGTTGTGGTCAGGTGATAAACCTTTGAGAAGCCAGATGACTTCAATATTTATTTTAGTTGCTTTTTCTAAATCTCTTGATGAACGCAGTTTGTTAAGATAACCATAGATGTAAAGTTTAAGAAGATCTTTTGGATGATAAGCCGGTCGACCGTTTTCGATATGGTCAACTTTAAAACCCATCACTTCAACATCAAGACTTTCGGCAAACAAATCTATTAATCTTATTTCATTATTTTGTTCAACGGCATCATCAAGTGATACAGGAAAAAGAACGAGTTGATTTCTGTTGTGTCCGGTGATGTATTTCATAGCCGGAAATTACTGAAAATCTATGAAAAAGACAAATATTATCGGTATTTTTTTTGATGATTTTATGAACAAAAATTATTGGTGAAATATGGAGTTTTTAGACAGTCTGACGGTTTGAATATGGTGCGTTTGGCATTTCAACGCTCCAATTTTTCAAGTTACTACTATGTTTCTTAATTGCTGTCATTTCTCAAATTAGCACTATCTGCCAAATGCACTATATTTTTTGTTGTGCATAGTATTTAATCTTTTCCTTTCGGGATAGTTCCATTCATCCATTCTTTTATTTGAAGCTCTGAACCTGGCATCATTGCCATTTGCTTGCTATCTAAATCTATAATACCAAAAGTCAAAATATGATAGTCAGTTTTATTGTATTTTTTTGCAACCTTATCATCTTCCACCTTTGATACATAGCCTATTAGCCTAATAATTTTTCCTTCTTTCTCATATCCACTATTCACAAGAGAAGCAATCCAAATAGTTTTACCACCTTCCAATTTCACTTCATAATACGGCTTGTCATTATGTGCTGTATGCACTTCTGTTACAAGTCCGTTGAATGCAACTATTTCTCCATTTAATTCTTCTATTCTCATTAAATCCTTTCCAGTGAAATTAGTTGGAAAGGGTGTTATACCTTCATCGTCACTCACCTTGTTGGCTTCATTTTCCAAATCCTTCTCAATAGTCTGTTTTACATTCTTACAGTTTGTCAAAACGGACGGTTCAATCTGATTAATTACTTTATTCAAATTATTCCCTTCAAGTAATACTTTATTTTCAGCTTCTGTCGAATTATTCATAATGTGATTAATCTTGTCATCTGAACATTCTTTTAGTTTCTTTTTTAATTCAGATTTGTCTGTAACCTCTCCAACACAATCACAAATTTCATTAGTAACTCTTTCAACGATACTTTCAACACTTTGCGAAAAGATATTTGTTGAAATTAGAATAATGATACTTAAAAATATTATTTTTTTCATACGATAATTTTCTGTTCCTATATTATGCACAACAATTGTGTAACGCTATTATCGTTATTTCGATTATAGCTGCTACGCTGTTTCAGGCATCTAATGTATTATTTTTTAGATATTAATCAAAAGACTTTGAGATATTTTTATAAATCTGAATATACAAAAATACCGAACCTTATCTTTTGGGTTCGGTATTTTAAATATTCATCTAACTTTAAATTATATTTGCGGACCGGCCGAAACAAGTTTAGCAACATCTTCGTTATCCGTAAAGAATTCAAAATTTTTAATAAATCGTTGACCTAAATCTTTTGCGGCTGCATCCCAATCGGCAGGATTTGCCCAAAGATTTCTCGGATTTAATAATTTACTGTCAACATTTTTTACTGTTTTAGGAATTGCCAAGTTGAATACAGGAACCGTTTCAAATTCGCCATTATCCAATGAACCGTCAAGAATCGCATTTATAATATTTCTTGTCGAAGGTAAATCAATACGTTTTCCGGTTCCGTATGCACCGCCGATCCAACCGGTATTAACCAAATAAGCCGTTGCACCGTGCATTTCCATTTTACGAATTAATTCTTCTGCATATTTAGCCGGGTCAAGCAATAAGAAAGCGGCACCGAAGCAAGCAGAAAATGACGGTTGAGGTTCTTTAATTCCGCGTTCGGTACCGGCAACTTTTGCCGTATATCCGCTGATAAAATGATATTTTGTTTGGTCGGGAGTTAATTTTGATACCGGAGGTAACACTCCGAAAGCATCCGCCGTAAGGAAAATAACTTTTTTAGCATGACCTGCTTTAGAAACCGGTTTCACGATATTTTCAATATGATAAATCGGATAAGAAACACGCGTGTTTTGCGTTTTTGAAGTATCGGAAAAATCAATATCACCGTTATCTTTTATAACCACATTTTCGAGAAGTGCATCTCTTTTAATAGCTCCGTAGATATCAGGTTCTTTTTCGGGGTCTAAATCAATTGTTTTTGCATAACAACCGCCTTCGAAATTAAAAACTCCGTCATCGTCCCATCCGTGTTCATCATCACCGATTAAAGCACGATTCGGATCGGCAGACAAAGTTGTTTTTCCGGTTCCGGATAAACCGAAGAAAATAGCCACATCTCCGTCTTTACCGACATTTGCCGAGCAGTGCATAGCTGCAATTCCTTTCAAAGGAAGAAGGTAATTCATAACGGAAAAGAAACCTTTTTTTATTTCACCTCCGTACCAAGTACCGCCGACGCAGGCCATTTTTTCTTTTAAATTAAAGGCAGCATAAACTTCACTGTGCAAACCGTGTTCTTTCCATTTCGGATTATTGGTTTTTGCAGCATTAATCATTACATAATCAGGTTCAAAATTTGCCATTTCTTCTTCCGTCGGTCGGATAAACATATTCTTAACGAAATGAGCCATCCATGCTACCTCTGTAATAACTCTGATAGCAATTCTTGTATCTTCATTAGCACCGGCAAAACCGTCCTGCACATAAAGTTTTTTGCCCGATAAATGTTTGGCACTGTTTTCTTTTAAATCTTTCCAAATTTCTTCAGAAATGGGTTTATTGTCAGATGCAGGTCTATGTTCGTTTCGCCACCAAATATTTTTTTCGGAAGTTTCTTCTTTAACAATGTATTTGTCTTTGGGAGAACGACCGGTATAAATTCCGGTATCAACCGAAACAGCTCCTAAGTTAGTCAAATATCCCTTTTCATAACCTTCTAACTCAGGGTTCATCTCATGTTTGTACAGTTCATCATACGATAAATTATGATAAATTTCTTTTACGTCAGTAATGCCGTACTTTTTTAAATCTAATGTTGCCATATTTTTTATGTTTAATTTAGTTTTATATCTACAAATAAATAAAATTTAAAACAAATAATATCATTATAAAAC
>JANTGL010000186.1 GCA_024762915.1 Bacteroidales bacterium
TATTGTTGTCAAATTCGCCGTAGATTAGTGCATTGTCAGCATCGGCATTGGAATTTTCGATGTATAATTTATTGTCTCCGGTTTCGTTGTAACCGGCTCTGTAACCAATAAAAATATTTCCTGAGCCGGTCGTTGAATTTCCTGCCGCTATACCTAATACAGTATTTTGTGATCCCGTATTGTTTTGTACAAAAGCAAAAGATCCTATGGCAATATTATTGCTTCCTGTGGTATTATTTAATAAAGACTGTTCTCCTATTGCAATATTAAAACTGCCGCTTGTATTATTAAACATTGACTTATAACCCACTACGGTATTACTCCCTCCTTCGTTATTAAACAGGGCTTGTGACCCCACCGCAGTATTATTATTTGCATTATTATTTGTATTATTCGACATTGCCATATTTCCGATACTTGTATTATCATGACCGAAAGTATTATTTAAAAGACTTTGATATCCGACAGCCGTATTTTGATAACCGCTGTTATTTAAAGCTAATGATTTTGAACCGACTGCCGTATTTTGATAACCGCCACCGTCAAATAATGCAGAATCTCCTACGGCAACCATATAATCGTGATTAACATAATATCCGCTGTAAGCTCCTATTGCAACACTCCCTGTTCCGTCATTTGTATGTAATGCATCAAATCCGACAGCCGTATTTTTATTTCCTAAATCGTTTGAATACAAAGATTGATTACCTATACCTACGTTTTTATTTCCGGTACCGTTAGAATACAATGCTTCATATCCTAATGCAGTGTTATTATCTCCGTCTCCTCTTCCAATTGCCTGATATCCAATTGCAATACTTCTATTAGGTGTTCTAGATGATCCAGTTACTAAAGTTGCCGAAAAAGCCCGAGTTCCAATTGCAATATTAGCATCTCCTGTCGGATTTTTATACATTGAACAATATCCAATTGCTATATTATCCCCTCCATTTATTTTATTTAAAGATAAATAACCTATTGCAACATTATTACTACGTAATGTGTCTGCCATAAGAGCTTTATTTCCAATAGCTATATTGGAACTGTTTACATCAGGATTCCAATCTTCCAGATCAGAGTGAAAACTATATAAAGCTGAATCTCCTATAGCAATATTACCATAAACAAATCTATTACTATACAGACTACTGTTTCCAATGGCAATATTTGAATACCCTGTTTTATTGTTAAACATGGAACGATGCCCTATTGCAATATTGTTTTTTACAGGGAATATTGAATCGTTGCTGATTGCTTCATCTCCAATGCCAATGTTATAAGAACCTGTTGTTTGTTTTAGTGATTTATAACCGACAGCAATATTGTGACCTCCGGTCAGACCATATTGAGCTGAAGCACCTACAGCAATATTAAAAGTACCACCACTACTATATGCAGCAGAATCTCCTACTGCTACATTGTACACGCCTCCTCTTGATAATGTATTATTTCCGATAGCTGTATTATGTCCTCCTTGTATTGTATTTCTCATAGCTTTATATCCTATAGCAACATTTCCGTCATCTATCGAATCAGTTGAACCAACAAAGTAACGAGTTAATGCTTCATAACCTATTACTACATTATTATTATGAACAGTATTCTCTTGAAATGCACGTGTTCCTATAGCTATATTATAAGATCCGGTTCCAGTATTCCTTCCGGATCTTTCTCCTATAAAAATGTTATTATTATCACTAAAATCATCATACATTCCGGCTTCTTTACCTAAAAAAATTGATGCACCGGTTCCTGTTTGCCAAATATGACCTTGTACATCCAGTTCCGCTCCGGGCGATGATGTACCTATACCAATATTATGCGTATTATTATAAACATAATTAGGGGTTATTATCCAATCATTATCAATACCTCCGCTTCCGATTCGTGACCAAACAGCACCGTTATAGTAATAAAATCCCGGTGTATTATCCGTTTGATAAATCATCAAACCGTTTGCCGGCGAAGTGATAGCATCGCGTTGTACTTGTGTTATTCGCGGGATTAATAATCCTTTGTCGATGCTTTTGATATCCAACATAGCGGAATTGTCAGGTTGGCTGCCGTCAGAGTTTATGCCGACCTGGGCTGATATGTTAAATGAAATAAATGAAAGAATTGCTAAAATTAAAACAGTGTTTTTCATAATCGGTGATTTTTAGTTTGTAAATATTTTTTGGTATACGGTTTTTTTTTCGTTTTTTATTTTAATTGTTAATTTTCCTTTGTAGTCATTTAATAAAACGGTTTCAAACTCATTGTTTCCTTTGCAGGGTAAAAGTGTTTTTTTTCCGGATTCATCCGTTATCTCTAAAATTGTATCTTTTAAAATTTCGTCACTTTTAATGAGCAGGTGATTATTATTTTTAAGAGCCAGAATCATTTCCACTTTTACACAAAGAAAAAAACTTCATCGGTTAATTGCAAGGAAAGGATGTCATCAAAAGGTCATCATATTTAAAATAATTATTTGACAAAAGCTTTTATCAAAGTCATTTTATAAAAAAATATGGTGTGTTATGAATCTTTTTTATATATTAGATTTTCGGTTATTAAGAATAAAATCTATGAAAAATTTATTAAAAACGATTCTTCTGATCGGTTTGTATATTATTGTTCCGAATATTTTGTTGTCGCAAGAAGCAAAAATTAATGAGGTAAGGAAATTGATACAATTATCGGAGAAAAATCAATTTGACAAACCGCGGAAATCGTTGCGTTACGGATTTGCTGCCGAAAAATTATATAAAGGGAATGATGTTAATTTGCAATCGGAGATTTTGTATCAAATTTCTTATGCTTTTTTTAACATCGGTGAAATTGATTCAGCAGTTTATTTTTCCGAAAAGATATTGAAATTTAAAGATATTGATTTAAAAATTAAAGGGAAAGTTAATTCATTTTTGAGTGTTTTATTTCGTAAAAAAGCCAAGTTTAAAAAAGCTTTGTTTTATGCCGAAGAAGCAAAATCATATTATAAAAAAGCCGGAGATGAGGAAGGATTCAATCAAGCTGAAATGAATATCGGAAAAATTTATCATATAAACGGGAATAATGAAAAAGCGTTAGCTGCCTATTTTGACGTTTTGAAATATTATAAGAGCAAAAATGACTCTTTACGGGAAGGACAATTGTATGGTGTTATTTCGGATGTATATGCAGAAACCGGAAATGTTGAAAAAGGGAAATATTATAATTATAAGGCAATTGAACTTTTAGAGAATTTTTCGAATTATAATATTTATGCCGATGCTTTAAATAATTACGGTATATATTTTTATGATGAAAAGAATTATGATGAAGCAATTCATTATTTTTCTGAGGCATTAAACGTATATCTGAAAAACGGAAAAAAAGATGCCGTTGCCGCTGCCAAACAAAATGTCGGAATTTGCTATATTTATACCGGCAGCAAAAAGAAAGGATTTCAATATTTACATGAAGCTTTTACAATTTTTAAAGAATTCGGATTGAATGATGTTGCCAGCGTGATGACGGATTTAGGTACGGCGTATACATATACCGGCAATGTTGACTCGGCATACTATTATTTGTCGGAAGCAAATAAGATTGCTGATAAAATTAATAATACTTACTATAAAAAAGAAACATTAAGACTGTTGTCCGAACTTTATAAAAAAAATCATAATACGAAAAAAGCATTGCAATATTTTGAAAAATTTATCGCCTATAAAGACAGTTTGGATAATGAAAAAATGAAAGAAACATTAAATGAATTGGAGATCAAATATCAAACGTCGGAAAAAGAAAAAGAAATTTTGAGATTAAAAGATCATGAATTACTTGATAAAGCCAATAAACGACTGTTAATTATCGGTATTATTTCTATTGTCCTTATTTCAATATTGATTATTATCAGAATTCAAACCAAGCGAAAAAAAGATGCCGAAATTCAAAAACAAAAAATATTGGTTCATCAAAAAGAACGAGAACTAATAAAAGCAAAATTAGAGCAAAAAGAGATTGAAGAAAAACGCTTGAAAGATGAAATAGAATTTAAAACAAAGCAATTAGCCGGACATGCTTTAAATATGATGCAAAAAAATAAATTGCTTCAAGAACTGACGGAAAAAATAAGTGAGAAAACAAAAACGATGAGTGATGACGGAAAAAAAGAACTCTTTTCGGTAAAAAAACAATTGGAAATCGGGTTGAATGTTGATAAAGATTGGGATTTATTTAAAATCTATTTTGAACAAATCAATGAATCTTTTTTTGATAAATTAAAAGAAATTAATCCGAAATTATCATCTAATGATTTTCGATTATCGGCATTAATTAAACTGAACTTGTCATTAAAAGAATCGGCTTCAGTTTTGAATATTTCCCCGGAAAGCGTTAAAAATGCCCGGTATCGATTGAAGAAAAAATTGAATCTGAACGGAGAACAAGATTTAACGCAATTTATTAATAACCTTTGATTTTTCAGAAGTCGGTATCTTTTAATTGGTCGTTGAAAATGATGTCAAATTGTGCCGTATCGTAAAAATTTTTAAATTGATTAAAGTTCGTTTTATTATTTTCATCTAAAAAAATATCTCTGTTAAAAGCATCTATAAAAACATGCCAAATAATTTCCGAACAAAACATTGTTGAGGTATCTTTCGAATCAAAAGCATAATCAAAAGGGATTTTTTTATCGAGATAATATTGAGCAGCATTGCTGATTTTGACTGATTCATCCGGCTTACATCGATTATACCTTACAATAATAATAGAATTCTTATGTCCGGCATCGGTAAACGAATCGAAATCTTGAATTTGGATACCTTCTTCAGATAAAAAAGAACTTGATTCGGAATGAATAATTTCAATTTTTTTTTCGGATTTTCTGATAATTCCGCAATGAGAAATGGTATATGGTTCATCAAATTTATTTACAATATAATCGGATACTAATCCGTGACCGTATCGTAAAATAATATCTCCGTTATGAATTAATGCTTTATCGGAATCAGATAATATATAACTGATACTTTCTTGTTTTTCTTTTTCAATTCTGTTATACACCGTTCTGAAAAGCCAAAAGCCGAAAACAATAATTACAATCCCAAAAATCAGATATTTAAAAATTTTAATTATCATAATAAAAAAAGCCGGAAAAATTCCGGCTGCAAATTTAGTAAAAATGAAAAAACATTACATATCTTTTTTCATATCTACTTTCCAATCACCGTCAACTTTTTTTAACTCAAGTTTTTGATCTTTTTTGTCCGGTGTTGAATAGAAGCATGTAGCATTATCACCGTCGATTTTAGTTTCTCCCCATTCAATAGCACTTAAATCACCCATTCCGGAATCAGCATCTTCTCCTTCGGGAGCCATTTTAGCCATACTTTCAATAAAACCAATCATCATAGCTGTATTCTCAGTTCCGAGATCTTTTGCTTTGTCATAATTTTTATCAGCCAGTGCTTTAAAGAAATCCTTTGCTACACCTTGAGGATTATCACTGCTTCCTCCGCATGATACCATAAAAAGAGAGAAAAGTAAAACAAAACCGATGCTTGTTAATTTTTTCATAATAATTATTTTAAAAAGTTTATAAATATTAGTGAGTAAAGATAATTATTTTTTTTCAAATTACATAATATGTGTTAAAAAGCATAATT
>JANTGL010000187.1 GCA_024762915.1 Bacteroidales bacterium
CAAATTAAGGGTGGTGTTATTCCGCGTGAATTTATCCCTTCCGTTAGTAAAGGACTCCAAAAAACTATGGAAAGAGGTATTCTTGCCGGCTTCCCGATTGTTGATATTAAATGTGTTCTTTTAGACGGTGCTCATCATGCCGTGGATTCTTCAGACAGAGCATTCCAAACTTGTGCTTCCGTTTTATTTAAACAAGCATTTGCAAAAGCTAAACCGATTTTATTGGAACCGATTATGAAAATTGAAATTACGACTCCGGATGATTATATCGGAAATGTCGTAGGTGATATGAATAAACGCAGAGGGAAAATTGACGTTATGCGTCGTTTCAGAAAAGGTTCTCAAAAACTTAGCGGTTATGTTCCTTTGATGGAGATGTTCGGATATGCTACAACATTGAGAAACGTAACCAGCGGAAGAGCTAACTATTCCATGGAATTTTACCGATACGAACCTTTGCCGAAATCAGTTCAGGAAGAATATATGAAGAAAGAAGCTGAAAAAAACGAAAAAAAATAATGCGAATTCAAAAAAAAGACCTTTCCAAAATTTGTTAAGGTCTTTTTTATCTCTGCAAATTTATTTTTAACTTCGCAAATCTTATTACAGTCTCTGCAAATGAAATTTCTCAATCTGAATAATCGCCCTTCACAATGGATCATGCTGATTTTTGTATCATTCATTTGGGGTGCATCATTTATTTTAATGAAAAAAGGATTGGAATCATTCAGCCCGATGCAGGTCGGAACTTTAAGAATATTTTTTGCTTCATTGTTTTTATTTCCTTTTTTATTTAAACGTTTAAAAAAGTTTAAGAAAAAAGATTTAAAATCTTTATTAATTATCGGTTTTATCGGAAATTTATTCCCGGCATTATTATTTGCAAAAGCGCAAACGGAAGTCAGCAGTTCATTAGCAGCAATGCTAAACACGCTGTTTCCGATAATTGCACTTATTATCGGAAGTATTTTTTACGGTTTAAAAACAGAACGAAATAAAATTTTCGGTACTTTGATAGGTCTTATCGGTGCATTGGGATTGGTTTTGGGTGACAATCTTGATTTCAGCGGCGAGAACAATCTTTATTCATTATATATCATCTTGGCAATTCTTTTTTATGCTGTCAGTTTGAATGAAATAAAATACAAACTGCCTGATTTAGATGGGATTACAATAACTATTTTTGCATTTTCAATCATTGGTCCGTTTGCAGGAATATATTTATTATTAACGGATTTTACACCCGTTTTTTCTAATCCGGATGCTTTACAAAGTCTGATTTATATTGCTCTTTTAGCAATTGGCGGTTCTGCTGTCGCAGTTACACTCTTTTATCATCTGACCGATTTTGTCGGTGTTGTATTTGCATCTTTAATTACCTATATTATACCTGTTTTTGCAATATTCTGGGGCTTATTTGACGGCGAAAAAGTGACTTTACTTCAATTTGTATTTATGGGTATTATCTTTTTCGGAGTATGGCTCGTGAATTCAAATAATAAAAAAAGGAAGCCAAACAATTCTCATTAATCATTATTTTTTTATAAATTTGTTTATTCCGTAATAACTAAATTTATAAAAATTGAAAAAAATACTCTTACTCCTACTAACTGTTTTTCTGGCATACATGACAGCATTTTATGTTACCGGTACAAAAAACGGTTACAAAAATCCTTTTGATTTTGATAAGATCTTTAATTTTCCCGACTTAGCGAACAGTTCAGAAAAAAACAGTAATTTTGAAAAAGGAATCGATAATTTGGATAATTCTGAATATGACAAGGCCATAATAAATTTCAAAGATGCTTTGGAAGAAGAAAATACCGATGAAATTAATTATTATATCGGTTATTCATATTTTCAAATCCGAGATTATGAAAATGCTTTGTTTTATTTTAACACAGCAACAGATTTAAATCCGGAAAATTCGGATGCATGGCTTCAAAAAGGAATTACAAAATATTATCAAAATAATTATCAGGATGCCATTAATGATTTATTTTTTTGTACGGAACTTACACCCGAAAAATCTCAAGCATACTATTATTTATCATTATGTTATGACGCTCAAGGTAAAAAAGAAGTTGCTTTACAATCAGCTGAAACTGCAGTAGAATATGATTCAACGGATTCTGAATCTTGGTTTGAAGCTGCTAGTCTTGCTTATAATATTAAAGATTACTCAAAATCAATAAAATATTATAAAAAGGTATTAGAAATTTTGCCTAAAGATAAATATACTGAACTGAATTTAGGTTTGGCTTATAATAAATCAGGGAATTCTGATTCGGCACTAATTTGGTACACTAAAACAATAGAAGATTATCCCGATTATTCTCTTGCTTATAATAATAAAGGTTATATTTATCAAGCAAAAGGCAATTATCAAACGGCAATTTCTTATTATACTAAATCTATAAAACTGGATGTTGAAAACACCTATCCGCTTTGGAATCGTGCTGACTGTTATTATGAATTAAATGAATATGACAAGGCAATCAAAGATTATACAAAAGCATATGAAATTAAACCTGAATATTATAATGCACTTTGGTATATAGGTTTATGCCATGAAAAATTAAATAATAAGGAGGATGCCATATTAAATTTTAAAAATTTTATTAAAAAAGCAGACACTGATAATGAATATTATCAAGAAGCAATACAAAAAATAAAAAAATTAAAATAAACGAATCATCAAAATGAAAGAAGACCAATTAATAAATGAAAGCACTGATAATTTAAGTGATGAAGAATTTTTAAAAAATTACGAAAAACACAATAAAACAGAAGGCCGAAGTAACAGATACAACAAAGAAAAGCAAATCGGCGGGATTAAACCCGGTTATTGGATTTTTTTAGCATTTGTTTTTATTGCATGTTATTTTTTATTTACCAAATTTCTCTTTGTTTCCGTACCCTAAAGTTTTAAAAATGCATCATAAATTATTATGGGTACTGTTGGTTATATTACTCATTTTTTTAGCTTTTGTTGATATTACTTTCGGCTCTGTATCAATTCCTTATAAGGAAATCATTCATTTCTTTTCGGGATTAAAAATTGACGAAAAATATGATATTATAATTTCCGAATTTCGAATTCCTAAAACGATAACAGCGATTACGGCAGGAGCTGCTTTATCTGTTGCCGGATTACAAATGCAGACATTTTTTAAGAATCCTCTTGCAGGACCTTATATTTTGGGGATTAGTTCAGGAGCAAGTTTGGGAGTTGCACTTTTGTTGATGTCTCCTCTACCCTTATTTTTAAATCAATTTATTAATATTTCTTGGCTCACAGTAATTTCTGCCGGAATGGGATCTGCCGCTGTTTTACTCATTATTTTTGCCGTTTCAATAAGAGTAAAAGATGTGATGACAATTCTGATTATCGGAATTTTAATCGGAAGTACAGTAAGTGCTATTGTAAGTTTATTGCAATATTTCGGTTCTCAAACAGAAGTCAAAACTTTTATTGTCTGGACAATGGGAAGTGTAACCGGAGTAACATCCGAACAATTAAAAATTTTAGTACTTTTCTCTGGTATCGGTCTGCTAATCAGTATATTTTCAATCAGAATTTTAAATGTCCTTTTGCTTGGTGAAAACTATGCAAAAACTTCCGGTTTAAATTTACGAATTTCAGGTGTAATTATCTTTACGAGTACAAGTATTCTTGCAGGTACAGTAACAGCTTTTTGCGGACCGATCGGGTTTGTAGGAATCATTGTTCCTCATTTGGCTCGAATGATTTTTAAAACGGCAAATCATAAAATATTAATTCCTGCTTCTGCCGGTATCGGTGCCGTATTGATATTAATTAGTGATATTATTGCACAATTGCCCGGATATCAAGGCACTTTACCGATCAATTCGGTTACTGCAATCTTAGGAATACCGATAGTCATTCGAATAATTTTGAAAAATAAAATCTGATTTTTAAAAAATATTATCTAAAAACATCTTTCAAAATTTAAAATAATATACTTTTGCATTCGTTAATCAAAAGATTACTTACTTAATCATTATCTTATGAAAACAAAACATATTCTTACAACAGTTATTTTAATCGGAATTTCATATTTCGGAATAAATGCACAAACCGTATCACCAAAAATGGTTTTTCAAAATACCGTTCATAACTTCGGTCATATAAAAGAAACCGGCGGAAAAGTTGAATTTACCTTTACATTTAAAAATATGGGTTCTGAACCCATCGTAATTAACGGTGTAAACTCTTCTTGCGGATGCACCACACCCATGTGGAGCAAAGAACCTGTTCCTCCCGGCGGTACGGGATATGTAAAGACGGTTTTTGATCCGATTCACAGACCGGGAAAATTTCATAAAACCGTTACCGTAAAATCAAATGCAGAAAACAGTCCTGTTGTATTACAAATTAACGGAGAAGTAACACCTAAAGTTTCTCAACTTGCTGATAAATATAAATTTCAATTGGGTCCTGTTCGAATGAAAAAGAGAAATGTTCATTTCCCCGAGATTTATAAAGATGAAACAAAAACCGACAAAATTGAAATTATAAATACTAGCCAAGAACCGGTTACAATTTCGTTTAATAAAAACAGAAGTATGCCGAGATATTTAAAAGTTTCTTGCCTGCCCGAAACATTAAAACCGAATGAAAAAGGTGTAATTACAATTAATTATAATGCAGCAGAAAAAAATGATTGGGGTTATGTTTACGATCGACTGTATTTAAGTTTTAATGACAAAGTTGATTATAATAATCGAATAAATATAAGTGCGGTAATTAAAGAACATTACACACAGGAAATGATTGATAATCCGCCGATTTTTACCTTAATTTCAGACAAATCTTATGATTTCGGAACTATTAATCAAAATGATGTCATTGAACACGTGTTTAAATTTAAAAATACGGGAAAAAATGATTTAATCATCCGTAAAATGAAATCGAGTTGCGGTTGTACGGCTGCTTCCGTCGGCAGTAAAACAATCAAACCCGGTGAAGAAGGCAGTATAAAAGCAGTTTTTAATTCCAGGGGTAAACGCGGTAACCAACATAAATCAATTACGATTACAACTAATATTCCGGAAGTTACAGGAAAACCCGGAAAATCTCAAATTGTTCTGATGTTAACAGGAATTGTTAATGTTCCTCAACAAAACAAACCTAATGTAAACGAAGGGAATAAAAAGAAATAACATAATTTACTTAATTAATTAAAAACGGCAACATAGTAAGTTGCCGTTTTTATTGTACTAACAGTTCTATATAAGATTTATTTCTCAGAAAATCAAAAGTGATATAGATTTATTGCTGAAAACCGGTAGTAATAATGTTTTATTGCGATTGATTTTCAATACAATGATTAAGCGCTTTCAATTTTTTATTTCGGATTTTAAGTAATTAACTTATATTGAATTCTAGTTATCGGATATTTTATTGCAAATATTTCTCTTTATCAATTATTCTCAGTTTAATTCGATTACCTATTAAATACATAACAGGAACCATAATTAAAGTTAAGAATGTGGCAAATGCTAATCCGAAGATAACGGTCCAAGCCAAAGGACCCCAGAAAATGGCATTATCACCTCCGAAATAAATATTCGGTGCAAAATGTGTCATAAA
>JANTGL010000188.1 GCA_024762915.1 Bacteroidales bacterium
GCATAAGGCATCAATCCGATTTTCAGGTATTTAACTTGTCTGTCCCTTATTTCATCCGACGTATTATCTGCCAGACTTGTAAACTTTAAAGTATCATTTTTCCCTTCAAATTCTTTTTGTCCCAAAAAAATAAATCCGTATTCTCTTCCTCCGTTACCGGCTGCTTGTCGTGTAAATAAAATATGAACTTGTGCTTCTTTTGTATCGCGAACATAATTGACGAAGTCAATTTTTCTTTTAATAAATTCCTTATCACAAAAGTTGCAATCGATAAAAACTTTTACGGCAGAACTACGGATATTCACAGTATCGGATTGTGCAGAATTTTTTAAGTTAAATCCGCAAATAAATACTGTGATTAAAATAATGACAAAATAATTTTTCATAAAATTTAAATATTAAATGTATTTAAAAATTTAAAAACAATTTAATAAACTGTAAATATGAGAATTAATTATGTTATATTTATATTTTTTTGTAACTTTATTAAAATTTTATCGTCTTATAAAATATGAAGAAAGGCCTTTTTTATATCTTCTTTTTAATTATTCTTCCGGTTTCTTTCGGCAGTACTGAAAATACAGGTTGCAATAAGTCATTTAATGAGTCTGAAAACAAAGAAAAATGTGACCGGTCTCATCAAATTGATAATTCTTCAAGTCCGGAAGAAAATTCAAACTCTGAACAGTAATTCAGTTGCTGCATTTTTAATAACATTTCATTCATTATATTGTAATATTATTTTTATGGAAATTAAATAAATTCCGTATCTTTACAATGACTATAATTTTTAAAACCCAACCGTTATAATTATGAAAACTACATTAAAATTATTACTGCCCGTAATCTTTATCAGTTTTTTTACACTTAACCTTAAAGCTCAAAAAATGACTTTTTATCAGACAAAATGGAAACAAATAGATTCGCTCGAACAAAAAGGTTTGCCGAAATCCGGACTTAAGGTTGTCGAAGAAATATATGCAAAAGCAAAAGCAGAAAATAATTCACAGCAAGTGATTAAATCGTTCATTTATAATTTGAAATACAAAAATCAAATTGAAGAAAATGCCTTTGAACGGCTTTGCAAAGAATTAGACAGCACGGCACAAAAAGCATCCTTTCCGGATAATGCAATAATGCAATCCATGCTTGCCGATATGTATTGGTGGTATTACTCCGCAAACAGATACAAATTTCAGGAAAGAAGCAATACTGTTAATTTCAAGAATGATGATATGCAAACTTGGACGCTTGATTATCTGACAGAAAAAGTAATTAAAGCATATACTTCTTCGGTTTCCGATCCGGAACGCTTAAAAAAGATTCCGATTACGGATTATAAAGAATTGATTATTAAAGGCAATAAACCTAAAAATTTACGACCTACATTATACGATTTTTTAGCTAATAAAGCCATCGATTTTTTTTCTAATACAGAAATATCGTTAACAAAACCGGCAAACAATTTTGAACTTAAAGAAGCATATTATTTTGATGATGCAAAAACATTTGCTAATAAAGAAATCGCATCTTCAGATTTTCTTTCGCTGCATTTTCACGGAATATGCTTAATACAAGATTTATTGAAATTTCGACTTTCCGATACAAAAAACAAAGATGCACAAATTGATTTGGATTTAAAACGATTAAAATTCGTTTATCGCTTTTCCGTTAATCCGAAAAAAGATGAATTGTATATGCATGCAATTGAACAACTTGAAAAACACTATGCAAACATTCCGTTTTCTTCCGAAATAACATATGCAAAAGCAGCTCTGTACAACTCATTTTCAAACAAATACAATCCTAAAAATAAAGATACCGAAAAATATAAATTCTATAAGAAAACAGCACTTGAAATTTGTGAAGCCTTAATAAAAAAATTCCCTAAAACACATGCATCAGAACAGGCAAAAAATTTAATAGTCAGCATACAAAATCATAATCTGACAGTTGAAACGGAAAAAGTCATTCCGTCAAATTCAAAATTTGCCGCTAAAATAAGCTATCGAAACGTTAATGAGATTTTTATCCGAGTAGCAAAAATTGATCGAATTAAGTATTTAAAATATTCCGAAAAACGTTACGGAGAGAAATTTTACGATAAAATTTTCCAAAATTCCGTTACCGTAAAACAATTTTCACAAAAAGTTCCGAATGACGGTGATTTTAATCCGCATTCAGTTGAACTTTTAAACGAGGGTTTAGAATACGGAACTTACTTAATTTTTGTTTCAAACAATAAAAATTTCACCTATGAAAAAGGGATGGCAACTTATAAGGATATTACGGTTTCCGACATCAGTTACACCTCTCAAAAACAAGATGACGGATCCTATAAATTTTGGGTTTTAAACAGGAAAACAGGACAAGCAATTCCGGATGTAAAATGTACCGCTTGGCAACAAAAATACAGCTATTCGTTACGAAAATATGTAAGAAACGTAAAAGGAACATATACAAGCAATGAAAAAGGTGTATTTTTTATTCCCCGGAAAAGCAATGCCGGTTACGACAGTTGGTTTGTTGATTTTGCAAAAGATAAAGACTTTGTATCAAGTTCGAACTCTTTTTATATGTATTATTACAGAAAGGAAAACAGAAAACAAGAACATACCTATTTCTTTACGGACCGAGCAATTTATCGACCCGGACAAACCGTTTATTTTAAAGGAATTTCAATTCTTTCTGATGAAAATACGAATGAAATATTACCGAATAAATTTGAAACAGTTTTTTTATATGACGTAAACAATCAGAAAGTCAGTGAATTAAAATTAAAAACAAACGAATTCGGAACGTTCAGCGGAACATTTGAATTACCCATGGGTTTGCTGAACGGACAATTCCGAATAGCAAGCGATTACGGTTCTTTGTATTTCTCTGTTGAAGAATATAAAAGACCTAAATTCGAAGTTAAAATGTTGCCTTTTAAAGGAAACTATCTGTTGAAAGAAACCGTTCATGCCGAAGGTGAAGCAAAATCCTATTCGGGAGCAGCAATCAGTGATGCCGCTGTTAAATTTCGAATTATCAGAACTCCGAAATGGCGCGGTTGGTGGTTTTGGAACTTTAATTCCCAACCGACCGAGATTAAAAACGGAACAACGAAAACCGATGACGAAGGAAAGTTTAATATCAACTTTGAAGCCCTGCCCGATTTAAGCATGCCCAAAAATGAATTCACTTATTTCAGTTATCAAATTATAGCTGATATCACTGATATCAACGGGGAAACACAAAGCACAAGTAACTATATACAAATCGGTTACAGAGCTTTGCAAGTCAATATTCCGATTTCGGGAATTATTGATAAAGACATTGCCGAATTTGATACTTCCGAACATTTTAAATACAAGATAAATACTCAAAACCTTAACGGCGAATTTATTCCTGCCGAAGGTGAAATTAAAATCTATAAACAAAAAGACAACACACAACTGCTGAGAGATAAAAAATGGGCGGCACCGGACAAACAAATTTATTCAAAGAAGGAATGGTCTGAATTATTCCCCGAAAATGTTTATACGGATGAAAATCTGCAACAAAATCTTAAAAAAGGCAAGCAAGTTTTTATGACAAAATTTAATACGGAAAAAGAGAAAATTTTAAATCTTTCGATGTTGAAAAATTTGGATAACGGCTATTATGTATTAGAAATTTTGTCTGAAGATGCCTTCGGAAATCCGATAAGTAACAAACATTTTTTCAGCATAACATCGCATAAATCAAAAAAACTTCCCTACAAAATACCGAGTTTTTACAAAGCTTTAAAAATTACTTGTGAACCCGGTGAAAGTGCTTCGTTTTTAATCGGTTCTTCTTACAAAAACGTGAACTTAATCTATCAAATTGAAAAGAAAGATAAAATCGTAAAAACCGAATACATTAAATTAAATAACGAACAAAAACTGATTACAATTCCCGTAACGGAAGATGACAGAGGTAATTTTTCGGTCCATTTTGTTTTTATAAAAGACAATCGCTTTTACAATTACAACTCAACCGTATTTGTTCCGTATTCAAACAAAAAATTGGATATTGAATTTATGACCTTCCGCGACAAATTATATCCCGGACAAAAAGAAGAATGGAAAATCAAAATCAAAGGACCTAAAGGTGAAAAAGTGGCTGCCGAAATGCTGGCAACCTTATACGATGCATCACTCGATCAGTTTAAAAACAATTATTGGAACTTCAATATTTATAATTCGTATTATTCTTCTCGAAATTTTGAAACCGGAACATTTTCAAGTTCAAGTTCACAACTTTTAAAAAAGAACCTTGATAATTCTGTTTATGTTCAATCACTGTATTACAGCCGATTTAATTGGTTCGGATTTTCATACGGATACGGTTATTTCGGAAGAGGAAGAGGAATTGATGATATAGCATATGAAGAGGAAGATCAAGTATTCGGAGGTATCAAAGCAAAAAGAAATATAAAGTCATTAAGTTATGCAACAACAGAAGTTGATAAAGATGCAGAAAGAGAAAAAGGCGAAATAACAAATGAAATTAACGGAAAAGTATCCGGAGTAATTATTAATGATGAAGATACCCGCACCGGAGAAAATAAAGAAAACACGGATTTTTCAAACGTAAAAGTCCGAACAAATTTTAACGAAACGGCATTTTTCTATCCGCATCTGCAAACTGACGAAAACGGCGAAATCATTATCAGCTTTACCGTTCCGGAAAGTTTAACGAAATGGAAAATGATGGGTTTTGCAACGACTAAAGATTTAAAATACGGTTTTATAAACGAAGAACTCGTAACACAAAAAGATTTAATGGTAATGCCCAATGCCCCGCGTTTCTTCCGTGAAAACGATAAAATAACTTTCCCGGTTAAAATAAGTAATATTTCCGAAAAGGATTTAAACGGAAACGTCAAACTTGAATTTTTCGATGCTCTGACAATGAAACCGGTAAATCTGTTAATTTCTGATGAAAAAGCAACAAAAAGTTTCTCCGTCAATGCCGGAGAAAACACGCTTACTTCTTGGAAACTTGCCATACCCGAAGGCATCGGTGCAATCACTTACAAAGTCGTTGCAAAAGCCGACGATTTTTCCGACGGCGAGCAAAAACCTTTACCGGTATTGACAAATCGTATGCTCGTTACAGAAAGTTTACCTTTGCCGATACGCGGTAAAGAAACCAAAACATTCAAATTTAAAAAGTTACTGAATTCAGAAAAATCATCAAGCATCAGAAATCATAAATTAACACTTGAATTTACCTCAAATCCTGCTTGGTATGCCGTGCAGGCATTGCCATATTTGATGGAATATCCTTACGAATGCACAGAGCAAACATTCAGTCGATTTTATGCAAACAGCATAGCTTCGCACATTGCCAATTCAAACCCGAAAATAAAACGCGTTTTTGATGCTTGGAAACAAGCCGATGCCGGCGCATTAATTTCAAATCTTGAAAAAAATCAAGAATTGAAAGCCGTGCTTTTGGAAGAAACACCGTGGGTTTTGCAAGGTAAAAACGAAACAGAACGCAAAAAACGTGTCGGTTTATTGTTTGATTTGAATAAAATGGGCAACGAATTAAATATGGCACTTCGTAAAATTCAAAAAGCTCAAAAATCAAACGGTGC
>JANTGL010000189.1 GCA_024762915.1 Bacteroidales bacterium
TGAGAGAATTAAGTCGACGTCAAACAAAAAGTAAATATACGAAAGAAATGCAAACGGTTTTGGCAACGGATATGGCAACAAAAGATTTTAATACCGACCCTAAAGGGAACTATAAAACTTATATTGCAAAATATACCGGCGGAAACAGATTCTTTAAATATTTTTTGAAAGCGTATAAAAAACAATGGAAATTAATGGATTAAAAAAAAATAATATTTAGAATTAATCTTAATATAATGATAAATAGAAAAATATTGAGATTTTAAGGTATCATTATAATTAATTATTTAATTTTGCTGTTCAAAATTTTATAAGATATTGGAAAACAAAATTAAATCTTCTGAATATAAGCTTTCTGAAATCAGAGCAACTTCAATTTGCGGAAATGATATTTCATCTTCCGTATTGTATGTTTCGGCACTGGCAATTATTGCAGCCGGACAATATGCTTGGATTGCACTCTTAATTGTGGCAGTTGTATTATTTGCTTTCAGAAAAATATACGCCGAAGTTGTGGGTGCTTTACCTTTAAACGGCGGTGCTTATAATGCATTACTGAATACAACCGGTAAATCAACAGCTTCTTTAGCTGCAACATTAACCTTGCTGTCATACATTGCTACAGCCGTTATTTCTGCAACCGAAGCCATGCATTATCTGCACAGTATTATACCGGAATTTAGTGTAATCATTGCAACAATTATTCTGTTAGCTTTGTTTATGGGTTTGACTATTATGGGAATTACCGAATCGTCATTTGTTGCGATGATGATTTTTATTTTTCATCTTGTTTCATTGGTTCTTTTAGCGTCTGCAATTTTATTTTTTCTTTTTAAGAACGGGTTTGATATTTTTCATGCTAATAACAGTTTAGCTCCGCGAGAAGGAAGTGTATTGAAAGCGATTTTTTGGGGATTTGCAGCTGCTATGCTGGGTATTTCCGGTTTTGAAAGTTCCGCTAACTTTGTAGAAGAACAAAAGCCGGGTGTGTTTCCGAAAACATTGAGAAATATGTGGATTGTTGTCAGTGTATTTAATCCGTTGATGGCATTTCTGGCATTATCTTTAGTTCCCGTTTCTGAAATTGCGGCTCATAAAACCGATTTATTATCCTATATGGGAACAATATCAGGCGGTAATTGGTTGGCAATAATAGTTTCGATTGATGCTGTTTTGGTATTAAGCGGTGCCGTATTAACTTCTTTTGTCGGAGTATCGGGTTTATTGGAACGAATGACTTTAGATCGTATTCTACCGAGATTTCTGTTGAAGAAAAACAGAAAAGGAAGTTCTTACAGAATTATTATTTTATTCTTTATATTGTCCGTTTCGATATTACTTATAACAAAAGGAGAAGTTGAACCGCTTGCAGGTGTGTACACTATTTCTTTTCTCTCGGTGATGGCATTGTTCGGAATCGGTAATATTTTATTAAAATTAAGAAGAGAAAAATTACCGAGACCCGAAAAAGCAACCTGGTTTGCGGTATTGTTCGGTATTTTTGCAGTAATCATTGCTTTAGCCGGGAACATTGTGAAAACTCCTGAAAACAATCAACCTTATAATATCGTTATTTTCACCTATTATTTTATTCCCGCAATGCTGTTCATTATCTTTATGTTAAACAGGATTGTCATTTTAAAAGCGATTTTAAATTTTATCGATTATTTATTTGTGAATATGCTGAAAACACTTCGTAAATTTGAAAACAATGTTAAAAATTTAATGAATGATATTAATTCTCAAGAGTTTGTATTTTTTACGAAAGGCGATAACATTGTTTCTTTAAATAAAGTACTTTTGTATATTCAAAAAAATGAACATACCAGAAAAATAAAAATTGTTCATATTATTGATAATAAAGAAGGCGAGATTCCTGAAAATCTTTTAAAAGATATTGATTTTCTGGACAGACAATATCCCGATATAAAAATTGAATTTGTTGAAGTTGTAGGAGAATTTTCACCTGAATTTATAGCCCAATTATCCAAGGAGTGGGAGATACCGATTAATTTTATGTTTATCGGTTCACCGAGTGATAAATTCCCGCATAAGTTAGAAGATTTCGGCGGTTTACGATTGATTATTTAAAATTAATACCGAGTAAATCATTATAAAATGTCGGATAGGATTTTTTAATACTGCCGGCATTTTTTATGTTTATTCCTTTTTCGGATGAAAGAGCGGCAACAGCGGCTGACATTGCTATGCGATGGTCGTTGTGAGAATGAACGGTTCCGCCTTTTACGGTTCCGCCTTTCACAGTCATCAAATCATCTTGAATGATAATTTCAATTCCGATGTTTGAAAATTCTTTTTGCAAAATTTCAGCTCGGTTACTTTCTTTATGAATTAAACGATTGACCCCTTTTATGCTTGTTTCTCCTTTGCAATAGGCAGCCATGGTTACCAAGGGCGGAAATAAATCCGGACAATCCGTTGCGTCGAAATTAAATGCTTTTAAATGGCTTTTTTTTGTAGTGATTTTATTTTCTGAGATGTTTAAATTTCCTCCGGCAAGTTTGATTGCTTCTAAAATCTTTATATCGGCTTGTTTTGAATTAATATTTAAACCGATCAGAGAAATCTCTCCGGCAATTAATCCTGCAACAAATATAAATGCGGCGCCGCTCCAATCGCCTTCAATGGTATAATTTTGTGCCTGAAATTTTTGATTTCCTTTTATATTAAATTCTTTAAAGTTTTTATTTATTATTCCGATACCGAAATCATTTAAAATACTTAATGTAAGGTTGATATAGGGTTTGCTTTTAAGATTTTTTACCTTTACAACGGAATTATTTTCGGATTTTGGTAATGCAGTTAATAAACCTGTCAGAACTTGTGAACTTGTCGAACCGTCAATTTCAATATTTCCGCCTGTTAATTTGCCTGAAATATTTATCGGAATAAGACCCGAATTTGTTTTGCATTCTACACCTGCTTGAGTCAATGCATCTTCAATTCCGTCAATCGGTCGTTTTGTTAATGACCCTTTTCCTGTTATTGTAAATTTTTTTCCGAACAAACTTACAAGAGGCGTAAACATTCTGACACCCAAACCTGATTCACCGCAATTAATGTTTGTTTTGATTTTATTTTTTCCGGGAATGATACTTATTTGATTTTCTTCAATCTGAATTTCCGCACCTAAATCTTCGGCAATTTTTAAAGCTGCTTTGCAATCTTCACATAATGAATAATTTGTAATTACGGTCTTATCTTCACAAAGTACGGCACAAGCAATGACTCTTTGCATCACACTTTTAGACGCAGCAACTTCGATTGTTTTATTAATTGTTTGCGGATTTATTATTAAAGTGTCAGTCATTTGGTCTTATTGCTCTTTACTTAGTCTGTTGTAAATTTCGGTTTGCTGCTGAATGGATTCCTGATGAATTGCCTGAAAAAATTTATTCACAAATTTAGCACTTAATCCTAATTCTTTTCCCTTTTTTACGGCATTTTCCATAATTTCATTCCATCGATCGGTTTGTAAAATGGTTATATTGCTTTTCTTTTTCACGATTCCTATATTTTTTGCAACGTCCATTCTTTTATTCAAATATTCAAAAATGATATTATCATATTCATCAATTTTTGTTCTTAATTCTTCCATCGTTTCAAGACTTTCCGGAATATCCGCATCTGTTGATTTTCTGTGACGAATAATTAAATGATTAATCAAAATTTTTAAACTCTCGGGTGTAATCTGCTGTTTGGCATCGCTTAAGGCATTATCGGGATCAATGTGTGTTTCAATCATTAAACCTTCATAATTCAAATCCATTGCTTTTTGCGATACGCTTTGTAACAAATCTCGTCTTCCGGAAATGTGGCTCGGGTCACAAATAATCGGAAGATCTTTCATGCGTCTTCTCAATTCAACGGGTATTTGCCACATCGGTTCATTTCGGTATTTTGATTTTGTGTAAGTTGAAAAACCGCGATGAATTGCCGCAATATTTGTAATTCCGGCTTTTTGAAATCGTTCAACGGCACCGATCCATAAATCAATATCGGCATTTACCGGATTTTTAATCATCACGGGAATATCCATACCTGTTAATGTGTCGGCAATTTCCTGCACGGCAAACGGATTTGCACTGGTTCGGGCACCGATCCAAAGAATATCGATACCGGCTTTCAATGCTTCGTAAACATGCTTCGTATTTGCAACTTCGGTTGTAACTTGCATACCGGTTTCTTCCTTAACTCGTTTCAACCATTTTAACCCTTTTGAACCGACTCCTTCAAAATTTCCCGGGCGTGTTCGGGGTTTCCATATTCCGGCTCTGAAAACATTTACTCCGTTTTCTGAAAGTAATTTTGCCGTTTTCAATACTTGTGTTTCCGTTTCTGCACTGCACGGACCGGCAATGATGTACGGGCGTTTTGAATTTTTTATATCCATTGTTTAATTTTTATACGATGCGTTTTATTTTATTGGCATCTTCGATTAAATTTTTTATTTCGGAACCATTTCCGGAAAGGATGCCTTTTTTAAAATTTTCTAATTTTTCAATATAGGTATCAATAACATCAATCACATTGGTTTTGTTTTGAGAAAAAATCGGTGTCCACATTTCGGAAGAACTTTTTGCCAAACGAACCGTTGATCGAAATCCGCCGCCGGCCATATTAAAAATGTGTTTTTCATCTTTTTCTTTTTCTAAAACGGTTAAAGCCAATGCAAAAGAACTGATATGTGAAATATGCGAAACATAGGCAGCATGCACGTCGTGAGCTTTTGCTTCCATGTGAATGATGCGCATATTTAAAGTCCCGTATAAATCTTCGGTATCTTTTAATGCTTTTTCGGAACTTTCTTCTTTATTGCAAATAATGGTTGATTTTCCGTCGAACAAATGCGAAATTGCTGCCCAAGGTCCGGAATATTCCGTTCCTGCCATCGGATGTGATGCAACGAAATTTTTGCGTTTCGGATGGTTTTTTACTAATTCGCAAATTCCGTGTTTGGTAGAGCAAACATCAGTAACTGTTTGATCTGTAACTTTATCTAAAATATCCGGTAACAACTTATGAGTAGCATCGACCGGAGTCGCTATAACTATTAAATCGGCTTTTTTAATTCCTTCATCCAAATCGCTGATTTCATTAACTAAACCTATATTTTTAGCTGTTTCGGCATGTAATTTATCGGAATCAACCCCGATAACATGATCGGTAAAATGTCTTTTCTTCAAATCAATTGCCATTGAACCGCCTATTAATCCGATTCCTATTACAGTTACGTTCATTTGTTCAACTTTTTATTGTAATTTCACTTGTTATACGTTCTAAGGTTTTTTTATAGTCATCATAATTGTTAGATAATGAAATTCTTACATATTTCTTTCCGTTTTGTCCGAACACTTCTCCCGGCGTTATAAAAACTTCAAATTTATTGAGCATAAAATCCGAAAATTCAATACCTGAATTAAAATATTCGGGAATTTTTGCCCAAACAAACATTCCGACTCCGGATTTATCATAGCTGCAACCTGATTTGTCAAGAATCTGCCAAACAATTTGTCGTCTGTTTTGATAGGTTTCATTAATTTTTTTATACCATTTTTCATTTAAATTTAATGCTG
>JANTGL010000190.1 GCA_024762915.1 Bacteroidales bacterium
GAATTGTATTGTTGTCAATCGGTACGGTATTTATAATTCCGGAATTTACGGATGTCTCTTATAAAGTAAAACAAATTTTTTGGCCTGTCATCTTAATGTTTATAGGAATAGCCGTTATTGTTAAGCATCGTTTCCGTTTTTTTAATGATAAATCAGGAAGACACGGAAGACACAGAAGATTTGACCACGGTTTTACGGAAGGCAATACCGATGAAAAGGGAACCATACAACAAACGAATATTTTCGGAGGATCTCGCAAAATTTTTAACAGTTCGGTTTTTAACGGCGGAAAAATTACGAACATCTTCGGCGGCGGTGAAATTGATTTAAGACATACACAACTCGGAGAAGGTCGTGTATATTTTGAAATAAACAGTGTTTTCGGAGGAATGAAATTAATTGTTCCTTCTGATTGGATTGTAAATGTTGAAGTTAATTCCGTTATGGGCGGTTTTCAAGATAAGCGAGTAATTATTCCGGTTAATGAAGAAATTAATTCCGGAAATGAACTTGTAATTGTCGGATTTGCCGTTTTCGGCGGAGGTGAAATAAGAAGTGCATAAAAAACAATGAAGCATCCGTTTTATCAAAATAAAAAACTTTTAGCAGCATATATTTTCATCTGGATTGTAATCAGTATAATCCAGATGATTGTTTTATCTGATCAGTATAATTTGACATATTTTCAATCTGCTGTTGATTCTATATGCTATAATTTTTCATTCGGTATTTTCGGTTTTTCCTTATGGTATTTGGTGAAGTTCTTCAGAAGCAGTAAGCCGGGAATTATTAACTTGATTATAAATCATTTAACAGCGGCTTCAGTTCTAATTTTAATATGGATTTCAGGTTTTAAATACTTAACGGAAACCTTATTTTCGGATTCTCAAACCTATTTGCTTTTTTCCGGTTCCGTTACGGTTTGGAGGGTATCTTTCGGTATTATGATGTACGGAATATTGGTATTATTGTATTTTACCGAAGACTATTATTCCGATTTGCAACTGAAAATTCAAAATGAAATCATTCTGAAATCGTCTGCTCGTGAAGCCGAACTTAAAATGTTAAAAGCTCAAATAAATCCGCATTTTTTATTTAACAGTTTAAATTCAATCAGTTCATTAACACTGACGAATGCTCAAAAAGCTCAAGAAATGATAATCCGTTTGTCGGATTATTTCAGATATGCCATTTTAAAAGACGATAAACAAGTTTCAACATTAAGAGACGAAATAGAGAACTGTAAACGGTATCTTGAGATAGAACAAATCAGATTCGGTTCTAAGTTAAAAATTCAATTTAAAACAGACCCGAAAAGTTCGGATTGCAACATCCCTGCGATGCTTTTACAGCCTCTGTATGAGAATGCCGTAAAATACGGGGTTTATGAAAGTATAGAAGCCGTGATGATTGATACTCTTGTGACCGTTAAATCCGATTATATTGAAATAATTATTACAAATGATGTTGAAGAACCCGTAAAAACGAAGCACGGAGCGGGAGTAGGACTGAGGAATGTTAAAGAAAGATTGCGTTTATATTATAATTCGGATGAATTACTTCAAACCGAACAAATTCACGGAAAATTTATTGTTAATTTAAAAATACCGTGTAAATTTTAAATTTTAAAAAATGAAAATTAAAGCTGTTATTATTGAAGACGAAGAACCTGCAAGAAATCTGATTTTAAATTATTTGGAGGGTTATGATGATATTGAAATAAAAGAAGTTTGTAAAGACGGTTTTTCCGGACTGAAAGCGTGTTCCGAACATCATCCCGATTTGATCTTTTTGGATATTCAAATGCCGAAACTTAACGGCTTTGAGTTGTTGGAAGTACTTCACCCGATGCCTTACGTGATTTTTACGACAGCTTATGACGAATATGCTCTTAAAGCTTTTGAAGCAAATGCCGTTGATTATTTATTAAAACCGTTCGGTAAAAATCGTTTTTTTGAAGCCATTGAAAAACTTCGTTTGCGAATGAAGAATTCGGATAATCAAAAAACAGAGATTAAAACTTTGCTTGAAAACAGACCGGATATAACACAAACATTAGAACGTATTGTCGTGAAAAACGGAAGTAAAATTCACATAATCAATGTTGATGAAATTATTCATATTGAATCAAACGGCGATTATGTAATGATTTACACGGAACAAGGTCGTTTTTTAAAAGAAAATACGATGAAATTTTATGAGAAACAACTGAATAAAAATCAATTTGTAAGAATACATCGCTCAAATATCTTAAATATAAATTATTTAGATAAAATTGAATTATACGAAAAAGAATCCTATTCTGTTCATTTGAAAAACGGAACAAAACTGAAAGCAAGCTTGTCGGGATATAAATTACTTAAAACTGTTTTGGACTTTTAAACTATTAATTAATTCTATCGTTGATACTTGTTTATAATGAGTCCTTTATTGATTTTCCAGATTAATCATTTTTGTTTCAGTGTGATTTATTCCACGGAATTTTCAACAATTGAGATTTCCTCCTCCGTAAAATTATACAGTTTATAAAGCATTTCAACTTTTATGTTGCCTTGGGGTGTGGTATAGAATATTAGGTTGTTTTGTTGCTGGTTTTATTTAGTTTTGTTATTGTAGGATAATTTTGAAGTATTGCTTTTATATACTATATATTTCTCATCTATCTTTTCTTTTGTGAAGAAACTATTTACTTTATACAAATTTTTAAAATCAGAATTAATCAAAATCATAATTTCCTCTCTAAACTTTCTTATTTTTTCAAGGTATTCAATTCCAAAAGATAAATATTGTTCATCAATTTCTTTTTTTGATAAATTTGAATTAACCTTATTTTCAACCTCATTTTGTAAGAATATATTTAATTCTGTACATTTTGCAGATGTTTTGGGTTTTAACCAAATTGATTTTAACATTGCTTCACCTAATGAAACCATAAAAAAATTATATGTTTCTATATTTAAACAGATTCCGGAAGTTATTTTATCACCCAAATGAGTTTGAATTGACATTTGACTAATTGCTTTGTTCAATAATTCATATGCCTCTATCCGTTTATCAATAATTTTTTTGTAATAATCTCTTTTATAATTTTTTTTCTGAATAAACCAATTAAATGCTAATGCAATAATTGATGAAATTACACTACTTGATATTATTGCTGTAACTATCATTTCTCCTATTTTCATTTTTCAATTTTATTAGTGATTAATTTCATTTGACATATTTTTCAATAATCCCAATTGATTCACTTTTTTTTAAAAACTTTCAAAGGCGTTTCATGAATCTTAACTGTTTTCAACAATAGAGATTTCCTCCTCCGTAAGCCCGTATAACTCATAAACCATTTTATCAATTTCGGCTTCGAGAGCTGTGGTGTCGGCTTGTGGGTTTTCTTTTTTTAGTTTTAGTGTGATTTTTCCCACATTGTTTTCATAACAGATTGAACTTTTTTATCATTAAAGAATGCCTCAATTCTCTTTCTATCTTTTCCTGATATATTTCCGTTTAACAACGTACAGTCATTTAAAGTAAATTTAGCATCAATAGTCATATCATTTGATTTTACATGAAAATGAGGTGGATTATGGTCATGAGGATAAATTTCAATTTTCATATTTTTAACATGTCCAACTTGCTCTTTTATAAAATAAACACCAATACCTTCTTGATAAAGAGTTCTATTAATATACTTAAAAAGTAATTCGTTTAATATTTCTTTTTTATTCATTTATAACATAAATATTTAATGAAAAATTGTTAGCTCAATCCCATTCTTTTTATAATATAAGCTATAGTTACAGAAATTATGATAGTGAGTACTGCGTTTGCAAGTATAAATAACCAAGCATACTTTGTTTTAAAAATTGAGCCTTCCAAATCTTGTAATTTTAAATTATTAATTTTGTCTTGTAATTTTCGGATACGGTGGTTTTCAATATTATTAATTATTTGTTTTTCTATTTCTTTTGCTAAATATTCAATAAAATCTTTGTTTACTTGTATTATCTCCCGTCCTTCAAGTGTTATTTTATACATTTCAGAATTAAAGTGTTTTTCAATAAAGTAAAATCGTTCATCAAGTTGTTTTAGAGTATAAGAAATATCTTTTTTTGTTACTCCTATAAAGTCATAATTTTCCTGAATATTTTTTATAATTATATTGTCTCTTATCGGATAATAAACTTGATCTTCTTTGTTTAAAAATGATATTATTTCATTTGCACAATATAATTGTGCTTCTGTAAGGTTATAGAATTGTAATGCATATTTTAACACTGTTTCTTTTGATTTCTTTTCTCCCATATTGTAATTATAACTTATGTTTATTTAACTGATTTTTCAACAATCTCAATTTCTTCTTCCGTTAGCCCGTACAACTCATAAACCATTTTATCAATTTCAGCTTCGAGGGCGGTAGTGTCTGCTTGCGGGTTTGCTTTTTTTAGTTTTAGGATTTTATCAACATTTTCAATAAAGACATCTTGTTTTTTTGTATCAGTAATTTTTATAGGTAAGTTTTTTACTGATGAAATCCTAACTTGAGGAAATAAATCTCCACCTTGTGAATTTGTTTTTTGATAATAAAACTTAAACAAAGATGAATTAAAAAGTGCTAACACAAATTTTGTTTTAAACCTTTTATCTTTAATATATGTACTATGTAATGTATGTTCATAATATCTATTTTCATTATCATAAGTTGCAATAATTTCTTTCGCAACAAATCGAGAAAGTATTTTTTCTCTTTCATAAATTGATACATTTCTCAATCTCAATCCAGACCCTTTATTTCCTACTCTCTTCATTTCTTCTTCCATCATTTCAGCAGGAGTGTAATTAACCCAAACACTTGTATCTTCTATACTATATCTTGAAAGATGTTTACCAAAAAATAATTTTTTGCTATTTTTATCTTTCTTCTTTTTTAAGAATAAGACATCTTTAATTTTACCAGCTATTATTCCATCTTTCACATCTCCTATATCTTTTACTTTCAATGTGTCTTTTGTAATTTTAGAAATCAAACTATCAATTTTTGGGTTAATAGCTATACGGAAAATAATTTCATCATCTTGCAAAATAATATTTATATTAGTTTTTGAAAGAGATAATATTTCATGACTTGAAATTCTATATACATTATATTTTGCTTTTAAGTCAGGATAATTTGCAACAATAACACTATCAACCTGTGCTTCATCAAAAACTTGTTCATCAATTTTTATAACAGTAACTCCATGATTTATACAAATAAGTTTTCTAGTTGTTGCAAATTGTTTGTTATTTAAAAATTTACCGGGAACAATAAAAGTGAAACAACCTGTTTTATTTTTGATTTGCATAACCTTTTCAATAAAAAGTATATATAAATCAAATCTCCCAGTTGCAGTTTTGAAACTGTTTTTGTAAAACTTACGATAGGCATTTGTAATGTCCTGAATGCCAACATACGGCGGATTTCCAATCACAACATCAAAACCAATATAATTGCCGTCATCATCAAGCACTTCAGGAAATTCAAAGCGCCATTCAAGAGCATTACGGTAAATTTTACTTGTTTTAATTTCATTTA
>JANTGL010000191.1 GCA_024762915.1 Bacteroidales bacterium
AATCGGGTTGTCGGTGACGGTGTTGCATTCGGAAACTTTGAATTACGTTCAAAATTTTTAAAAACAGTCGTTTTAAATCAAAATTTTTACCTCGGTGTAAATGCCTTTGTCGATATGGGAATGGTAACTTCTCCCTATCATTTTGACACGACAAATGTTCCTGTTGCAGAAATTGAAAGTATACAGTTAGCAGATGAAAGTGTACATATCGGATACGGCGGAGGCATTCGTTTCGTTATTAACAGCAACTTTATTATTGCCGTTGATTACGGAATTGCAGCTAAAAAACAAGACGGAACAAAAGGTATGTATATCGGATTGAATTATTTGTTTTAAAAATATAGAATTTTAGTATTATTTCGTCCGTCCGATTGTTAAAAATAGTCGGACGGATTTATTTATTTTTTGAGTCTCGTTCTCAAACTTTCCGAAAATTTCGAACTTTCGGAAAGTTAATGTTGAAAATATTCGGCAAACTGTCGCGGTTTGTTTGAGACGCCCTGCCGGAACGTTTCTATAAATCCACATCTTTAATAATTACTAAAAATGTACAAGTAAATCGGCAGGTTGTTTCTTGTAAATTATTAAAAAACAATAAAATGAATTTAATTTTTAATAAATCTGTTGGACCATATATTTTGGGAAGTCCAATTTCAAATTATCTATTCGATGATATTGAATTTGAATTTTTAAAAGCTAATGGTTCAGATGATTGGGATTGTTATAGAAACAAAAATGATAAGTTTGATATTTATATTGAAGAAGGTCTAATAATCTCTATCTCTTGTGAAAAAACTTGTTTTTATGAAGGCGTAAATATAATTGGTATAATGATAATGGAATTAACCAAGTTAATTGGAGAATTCCCAAATTTAAACATAACGGATGCTTTTGAAATGCATAGTGATAATACAGTTCAAATTGTTTATGAATTTGATAAGTGGGGTATACAAGTTTGGACAAAAAAAGGTAAAATCGTTAATATTTTTTGTTCTTATGATGATGAAAAATAAGTCATATATCCTGCTGCCCATTTCAAAAGCATCCGGTTGTTTTATTTCTATAAACAAGAAATGAGACACGCGCAACGTATCTCTGCGGACCTGCAGGCTGTTTCTTTTTTCTGGTCAAATTGCCTTTTAAATTATCTGCAAGTCGTCTTATATTAATAGCAAATTTTCAAGACAGATTCAATATATTTCTGCATTTTATTAAAATAATCTTAAACTTTTACAATACATTCAAAATATCATCTATCCGGATATGTTGAAAAAAATGTTATAACTAAAAAAAAATCAATTATTTTAGCGAAAATTTTAATAAACAAACTAAAAAATATTTATCATGGATAAAGTAACCGTAATCGGAGCCGGAAATGTCGGAGCAACCGTCGCATATTCCGTAGCAAGAAAAGACATTGTAAAAGAAGTCGTTTTAATTGATATAAAAGAAGGTTTGTCGGAAGGCAAAGCGCTTGATATGTGGGAAACTTCCGCTATTGATCAATTCAGTACAAAAGTAATCGGATCTACGAATGATTATGAAAAAACAAAAGATTCGGATGTTATTGTTATTACTTCCGGTTTACCGAGAAAACCCGGAATGTCAAGAGATGATTTAATTTCAACAAATGCAAAAATCGTTCATGACGTGACTTCAAAAGCTTTGGCAAAATCTCCGAACGCTATTATTATTATTGTTTCAAATCCTTTAGACGTTATGAGCTATGCTGCATATAAAACAGCCGGTATTTCATCTCATAAAGTGTTCGGAATGGCCGGTATTCTTGATACGGCTCGTTTTCGTGCTTTCTTAGCTGATGAAATGGGAACTTCTCCGAAAGATATTCAGGCATTATTACTCGGCGGACATGGTGATACAATGGTTCCTATGCCGCGTTTTACAACGGTTAACGGAATTCCGATTACACAATATATAAAAGAAGACCGATTACAAGAAATCGTTGAACGAACCAAAAAAGGCGGCGGTGAACTCGTTAATTTAATGGGAACGTCTGCTTGGTATGCTCCCGGTGCTGCAGCAGCTCAAATGGTTGAAGCAATTGTTAAAGACGAAAAACGCACGTTTCCTGTTTGTGCTTTGCTTAACGGCGAATACGGAATGAAAGATATTTATCTCGGCGTTCCCGTTGTTTTGGGAAGAAACGGAATTGAAAAAATTATTGAACTTGACTTAACGGAACAAGAAATGAGTGATTTGAAAGTTTCTGCTGATTCTGTTAAGAAAGTGATGACTGTTTTAGATGATATGAACATTATCTAAAAAACATTTTTTATCGTATTTTTTAAAGACAGTTTGGATTTTTTTTCATACTGTCTTTTTTTTATGATATTAATATTCAGTTAGTTATTCTTTTTTTAAAGCCTTATCTTATAAACTCATAAAAACCGGAATAATAATTTTCAATTATGCACTTTATTTTTCCTTCTGTATTTAAAAAAAATCAATATATTTGCACCCCTGAAAATCAAAGTTATATATATAATTAAAGAAGATTAAGAAATGCAAAACAAAGGAGTTATTACTTTTCTTGCCTTATTATTGGCAGCGGCAAGTATTTATCAATTATCATTTACCTATGCAACTTGGCGTGTAAAAACACATGCTCGGGAATATGCAAAAGGTGATTTGAATAAAGAACGGAATTATTTAGATTCGGTTGCTTCCGAAAAGGCATATCCGTTTCCTGCCTATACTTTTAAAGAATGTCAAGACCGTGAATTAAACTTAGGACTTGACTTAAAAGGAGGTATGAACGTGATGTTAGAAGTATCGGTTGCCGATTTAATCGTAAATTTATCGGATAATAATCAGAACCCTACATTCAAAAAAGCGATAGAATTAGCCAAAAGCAGACAAGCAAAAACACAATCCGATTTCATAACTTTATTTTATGAGGCATTTAAAGAAGTTGACCCGAATGCACAATTGAGCGCAATTTTCGGAACTTACAGTATGAAAGATCGTATTAAACACGGAACTCCTGATGCAGATGTTTTAAAAGTATTAAGAGAGGAAGCAAATGATGCGATTGATAATTCATTAAATGTCCTTCGTTCCAGAATTGATAAATTTGGTGTGGTTCAACCGTCTATTCAAAAATTGGAAGGAAACTCAGGCAAAATATTAATTGAACTTCCCGGTGTAAAAGAACCGAAACGTGTCAGAAAATTATTGCAGGGAACCGCAAATCTTCAGTTTTGGGAAACTTATTATTATCCTGAAGTATACAGCTATTTTATGAAAGCAAATGAACGCTTGAAAGAATTGAAAGCTGTTAAAAACGAAATAGAAACTGATTCAAATAAAACAGATAACACGAAGAATGATGACCTCTTGTTAAATGTTGATTCAACAAAAAAAGATACGACACTTCAAGAAAGTTTATTGGGGGATTCTTTAAATAATGATAATCCCTTGTTGAATAAAACGACAAATAATGATTTAACCAAAAAAGAAGGATTTGATGAATATCAAAAAAACTATCCGTTGTTTGCTGTTTTAATTCCGTATTTGGATAAAAGAAATCAACCCATTAATTCTTCATCAGTCGGTTTTGCACACATGAAAGATACGGCAGAGGTAAATGCGATTTTAAATATGAAACAAATAAAATCGATTTTTCCTAAAGAAATGCAATTACGATGGGAAGTGAAACCTTTTGACGAAAAAGGTGAGTTGTTTAAATTAGTGGCTTTAAAAGCGAAGAGAGCCGGAAAACCTGCTTTGGAGGGAGATGTTGTCGTTAATGCAAGAGAACAAACAGATCCTACTACCGGAGAATGGGAAGTCTCAATGTCGATGAATGCCGAAGGATCTCAAAAATGGGCTTTAGTTACGAAAGAAAATATCGGCAGACAAATTGCGATTGTATTGGATGATTATGTGTATTCTGCACCGGTTGTAAATTCCGAAATCAGAGGAGGTAGTTCTTCGATTTCCGGTCATTTTTCTCAAGAAGAAGCAAAAGACCTTTCAAATATTTTAAAATCAGGTAAATTACAAGCTCCCGCATTAATAATTGAAGAACAAGTTGTCGGCCCTTCATTAGGTCAACAAGCAGTTAATCACGGTATGACTTCATTTATTTTTGCTTTTATTTTGATTTTAATATACATGGTGTTCTTTTATAAGACGGCCGGATATATTGCCGATATTGCTCTGTTGGTAAATATCTTTTTAATTTTCGGGGTACTTGCTTCATTACATGCGGTTTTAACCTTGCCGGGGATTGCCGGTATAGTGCTTACAATCGGGATGTCAGTTGATGCGAATGTGCTGATTTTTGAAAGAATTAAGGAAGAATTAGCCCTTGGAAAAGGACTGAAATTGGCGGTTCAAGACGGTTATAAAAATGCTTATTCCGCAATTATTGACTCGAACTTAACAACGTTAATTACGGGTATCATTCTTTTCATTTTCGGACACGGTCCGATTAAAGGTTTTGCAACGACATTGATTATCGGTATTTTAACCTCACTTTTCTCAGCTATTTTTATTACACGCTTGGTATTTACATCTCGTTTTGCAAAAAATAAAGCGACTCAATTTTATACGAAATTTACAAAAAATGCTTTTAAAAATACGAAAATTGATTTTATCGGAAAACGAAAAATATTTTATATCATTTCTGCTTCAATCATTATTCTGGGTTTAGGCTCCTTATTTAAGAATGGTTTAAATTACGGCGTAGATTTTAAAGGAGGAAGAACCTTTGTTGTGAAATTTGATCAACCGGTTAATACACAAGATATTGCAAAAGATCTTAAAACTGTTTTCGGTGAAGCTCCGGAAGTAAAAACATACGGAACTTCAGATCAAGTAAAAATTATTACGAAATTTATGGTTAATAATAAATCGCAAGATGCCGATAATATTGTTGAACAAAAATTGTTTGAAGGATTAAGACCTGTTTTAGGACCGGATGTAACATTGGAAAAATTCTTAAGTGATTACAGAGAAAGTTCTCATAAAGTGGGGCCGACTATTGCAAATGATATTAAAGTTGCAGCTTTATGGGCAATCATTTTTTCACTTATAGCTATTTTCTTGTACATTTTTGTTCGTTTTAGAAATTGGCAATTTGGTCTGGGAGCTATTGCTGCTTTGGCACATGATGTTCTGATTGTCATAGGCCTATACTCACTGCTGTACAACTTTATGCCGTTTTCATTGGAAATAAATCAGGCCTTTGTTGCCGCAATTTTAACGGTTGTAGGTTATTCGGTAAATGACACGGTTGTTGTTTTTGACCGTATCAGAGAATATTTAAAATTCTCAAAAACAAGAGATAAAAAACTTTTATATAATGATGCTTTGAACAGTACATTAAGTCGTACGTTTAATACTTCAGTAAGTACATTCATTGTTTTATTGGCAATCTTTATGTTCGGAGGAGAAGCGATTCAAGGCTTTGTTTTTGCTCTGTTAATCGGGATTGTAGTCGGAACCTATTCTTCATTGTTTATTGCAACACCTGTTGTGTATGATTCAGTAAAACACAAAGTAGTTGAATCGGTTTCTAAACAAAAAAATAAA
>JANTGL010000192.1 GCA_024762915.1 Bacteroidales bacterium
GCATGCGAATTCAAAGAAAAAGCAAATAATAAAAATATTATAAGAATGTGTTTATTCATTTCAACGAATTTGAACTGTTTTTCCTTTGTTTTCAAGAATTGCCTGTATGGCATATTTAAAAGCGGTTTTATAACTGCCTGTTGTAGCCCAAAGTTCTTCAAAGTTAGCATGACGAACAATAATAATAAATTTTTTCATTGAATTAGATTATTTGTTGTTTTTTTAATTTTCCTCATATCCGTAAAACAAAACCAAAATACTGATAGTTATCGTATCACTATTTTAATTTAAGTGAAACTTATTTGTATTAAATCTTCTGTTTATAAACAAAATGATACGATGACTTTCGGATTTAGGATTTTTAAAGCAAGCTGAAGGCAGTTATCATTATGAGAGTTTAAGGTTTAGGTTCCTGCCTTCGGCAATTGCTGTTTTTAATACACTTCTCCGGCAATTTCCCCTGAGTTTAAATCAACAATATATTCTTCCCCGTTTATTGTAAGAATAATTGTGCCGTCTTCTTTGTAAACAATTGTTCCTGCGAATGAAAACTCATTACCTTCGGAAGTTTTTCCTTTTATTGTGATATCTCCGCTGCCGCTTACAAGTTTGTAATCGGATTTTCTGATTTTTATGTCATTAAAATTGAAAATAATCGTAGCCGACACCGACTTTTTTTCATTTACGGAAGTTGATTGTTCGCCGGTTCTTGTTACATTTCCGTTGATGTAATAATAATCAGAATTTTGTTCAGTACCTGTTAAAACAAGAGTTCCGTCAGAACTATCATCAGATGTTAATCTTAAAGACTGAAAATGTCCGTCGGTATCATAATTCATAAAATATTCAAATTGATGAGATGATTCATTATATCGCATACCGTATTGATAATGAAAAGTGTAATTGAAAGTAATTCGTCCGGTATCTTTTAAAACTGAAAATGTGGTATCATAAACCGCCGAAGCTTTTTGAGAAATTGTATCATTGATAATGTCTTCACTGAATTTCGCAGCATCTTCAAATTGTTCCGAACTACCTGCGTTCCCTGAACTTAATGATGAGGCAGTAATTTCTGCGGCTTCATCATTTGTTAAATTGTTGCTGTTTGTAATTTCATCTTTTTTACAGCTGAATAATACACTCAGAATAATAATTCCGATTACATACAATAGTGCTTTTTTCATAATTTAAATTTTAAAATGTTTATAATTTTATTTACTTGAAATCTTATTTGTGATTTCCGGAAAGCAAAACTATGATGAAAAGTGATGTCGGTCGTCCCGAATTATAAATTGAGACATATTTTAAAGGACAGAAAGTGTCCCGATAAAAAATGGGACTTGCAACTATTTGATTATTCTATTGTTGAGAATGATGTGTTTTTTGATATTCGGAAGGTGTAAAACCGGTAAAAATTTTAAAAATACGATTAAACGAACTTTTTGAGTTGAAACCGCAATTATATGCGACACCCAAAATCGTGTAATTTTTATTTTCTTTTATCTGGTTTTTAAATTCTTCAACACGATATTCGTTAATAAAATCAAAAAAGTTTTTGTGCAGATAACTGTTTATAATTTCCGATAATTGATGAGGTGATACTTGTATCATTTCGGCAAGTTGTTTTACGGAAAGTTTACTTTCGAGATAGGGTTTTTGCTCGGACATAAAAGTTCTCAATTCTTCAATTTGCTTTAATGCGGTTTTATCGGGCGTATTGTTCATCGATTTTACTTTTCCGCTTTTTACAAGCTCGTTGTCGGTTTGCATTTTATATAAAAAAATATTTGTTCTCAGAAATCCGAAATAACCGATTACAAAAATGGCAACCGATACCGAAAGTAAAACAACATCATGGATATTAAACAGTAAATGAATATTCTTAAATAAGATAGCGGAAATACCTAATATTAGCCAAACAACTGATATTATTAATATCAAATTCTTCAACCAATTAAAATCTATATTTTCGGTATATGAAAATTGATTTTGAATTGTTTTGCGGTATTTTGTTATTCTGAAATAAGATTTTATTATATAAAAAAAAGCAAGAATGACCGTTAAAGGAAAAAAGAGTAAAATTACACGAAAATATTCGTAATCATACAGGTTAAAACTGTCTTGGGTTTTATTCCCGAAACCGATTATAATCGAATAGGCAATTATAAATAATACTGCCGGCAGAAAGTTAAATAAATAAACCGGTTTGAATTTCTTTTCATTTTTTGCGATGTAACTGACGTAAATATACAAAAACGGACTTTGAATTAAGAGCAAAGGAATGTTGACAATCATTAAATAGGTCGGGATGCTTTTGGAATGATTTAATATCAGAGAATATTCATCATAATTAATAAAATACAAAAGCAAAGGAATGCCGGTAACAATCAACCAAAAAGCCAAAACATAATCAGCCGTAATTTTATTCTTTTTTGAAAGTAATAAAACAGCCAAAAAGAATGCTTGAACGGCACCTACAAGAAATACTGACTTCATTTATTTAATCCGATTTTTTTTCAAAAACTAAAACTTCTCCGCTTAAACGATCTTGAACTTCCATTTTTTTATCGTTTAAAGTAAGCAATTCGTATTTTTGATCTTCTTCGGGGTAAGAAGTTGTGTGAAACCAAAGATATTGTCCGTCAAACCATACTCGTGAGGTTTTTACGTAATCTGATTGATTATAATGTTCCGTACGAAGTCCCATAATCTCAAACCAATCATCAATATCTGCAGAGTTTATCCAGGTGCCTTGTAAAATATTGTATTGCTTTTCATATGTAAGCTTTGTGTTATAATATTTTTTATATTCTTCGGACAATTCTAGATAATCAAGCGGTTTATCTAATACCGACATTCCTTTTTCAAGATGTCTTATGATTTCTCCGTTTTTATAATACGTTCGTTCTTCATAAATTGTTTCGGTATCAACGACTTCATTTCCGGGTATTTTTGTAAATTCGACTTCTTTTCTGTAAACAAAAATGAGTTGATTGTTTTTTAAATAATATTCTGTTGTGTAAAGAGCGGTTGAAACAGCATCACTTTCAATTAATTTATACAAATTTCCATTTTTGTAATATGCTTCAAGTCCGCATCCTTCGCTCGGGACATTATCCGAAAATTCTTCATTCTCAAAAAATACTTTTTTAAAATCTTTTTGACTGTTAACAAACTTAAATTGTGTTCTGATTTCTTGAATATTTTGCTCAAGTGTTTGGGCATTTATATTTACAACTGAGAAGATTGACAATAAAAATGGAATTAATACTTTCATATTTTTAATTTTAGAATTTCAGTAAAAATAAGATTTATTTACCGATTTTGGGAAAATAATTTATAAAACACTTACTTTTACTTTATAAAGATATTGAAATGAATGATAAAAAAATAATTTCACGAAAAATTAACACACCGCTTGGTGAAATGTTAGCGTGTGTTTCGGATGACGGGTTATTATTATTTGAGTTTACGGACAGGAAAAAATATGAGAAGCAAATCAATAATTTGAAGAAAATTACCGGTTCGGAAATCGTTAAGGGAAATCATCCTTTTTTAGAGCAAGTTAAAATTGAAATAAACGAATATTTTTCCGGTAAACGGAAAACTTTTAATATTCCGCTGTTTACGGTCGGGACCGAATTTCAAAAAAGCGTGTGGAATGCTTTGCTTAAAATTCCTTACGGGAATACGGTTTCTTATTCCGATATTGCAAAAAACATCGGTAATCCGAAAGCCGTTCGTGCCGTTGCAAATGCAATCGGAGCAAATAAAATTGCAATTATTATTCCTTGCCACAGATTAATCGGTGCCGACGGAACTTTAACCGGCTACGCAAGCGGATTGGATAAAAAGAAGGTTTTGCCGGATTTGGAAATTAATTAGTTTTAAGATTTTTTCAATCTGAAAAATGTAATCACTTCATTATCTTCATTAATAATAAGTCTGTACGTGTTATTTTTACCGTTTAAATTTATCGTATGCTGAAGCACTTTTTTGTTTCCGTATGCTTTCGGATTATTATGTCCGTTTTGATAAACGTTTTCAATCCCTTTAATGATTTGTTTACCGGTCGTTCCTGCAGGAAAAAGATTCCCTTTTTGTTCCGTATCCTGAAAATAATTTCGAGAATGTTTTTTTAAAATATGATTTAATCCGAATTTTTCATTGCCGGCTTTTAAATAAATTTTTTCGGAATGTTTATTTTCTATTTCGCTGATGACATTGTCTTTATGAATGTCAATATGACTTATAACAACGGCCGGATCAACAATATCGGCATATCCGAAATAGGACGATACGGAAGTTATAAGAATAAGTAGAATTGATTTCAGTGATTTTCGCATATTTTGAATTTCAGAATTATAAATACTCGCACGTCAAGTATTGTGCAAAAAAATATTTACTGACAAAACAGCAGAGATTGAATTTCTTTAAAAAAATAAAAACTCCCGACAATCAATAAACTGTCGGGAGTGTAATATTAAATAAAATATCAAATTATTTCTTGATAATTAATTTTTTAAAATAAGAATGTGAATTGTCAGCAATCTTAATAATATAAATTCCCGAATTAAGTTTTGATAAATTAATTGATCCTTTTTTTGAAGTTATTCGATTTGAATACACTTCTTTTCCGTTTATATCAAAAATATAAATGCTTGCAGGAATTGTCATTGTATTAATTGTAAATATTCCTTTATTCGGATTTGGAGAAATATTTATGTCTGAATTTAATTCGGAAATGCCGACATAAGAAACCGAAATTGTTTCATTGTATATATCATCTTCACAAATACCGTTTGATGCCGTTAACGAAACCGTATAATTCCCTCCTGCCGAATAACTGTATACAGGATTTGTTTGTGATGATGTGTTTCCGTCACCAAAATTCCATATGTAGTTTGTTGCGTTTGCTGATGTATTTGTATATGTTACGGTTTGATTATTTGCTGTATAAGTGTATCCCGATACCGGATTTTCATATACTGAAATTTCAATTTCATTGGATTGAGCATCCGAGCAGGAACCTAAACTTACATTTGCTCTGTAAAAAGTATTGCTTGTCAATGTTTCGCTTGTATAAGTGTCTGAGTTTGATCCGGAAATATCATTCCAATTTGTTCCGTCATCCGAATTTTGCCATTGAATGCTTCCTTCATAGCCGGATAATGAAAGTGTAGTTGTTTCTCCGGTACAAATTTGTTCTGCAGAAGTTGAAACCGTTCCGCTTACTGCCGAAGGATTTACGGTAATAAATATATCGTTTGAGAAAACCGTATCACAAACCCCGTTGAAAACTTTTGCTCTGAAATAGGCATTTTGGTTCAATCCGCTGATAGTGTATGGGGAAGTTTCGCCGTCTTCAATGGTGTACCAAGTATTTTCATCGGCAGAAATTTGCCATAGTAAATCCCCGGTGTATCCGGTTAAACTTAAATCGAATGTTTCTCCTTCACAAATCTCATTGACACTTGAATTTGCGGTACCGGCAACGGGCAATTTATTTACGTTAATACTTGCAATAGTTGAATATTCACTGCCTCCGTCCAAAAC
>JANTGL010000193.1 GCA_024762915.1 Bacteroidales bacterium
ATTAAAACGTCTTTAAGAGTAAATTAAGTATTATTTTTGTTAACATAAAAATATTTTTAGGATTATCGTTTTTTTAAAAGAAAATTACTCAACTTTGTATCGTTAAAGAATAATGTGATGTCCGAATTATTGTCCGAACCGTATTTAATCCTTGCAACATTTATTGTTTCGCTAATAATAACTGTTGTTTCAATCCCTTCAATTATTAAAGTTGCGGAATTAAAACAATTGTTTGATGAGCCCAATGAACGTACCATGCACGATAAAAGTATTCCGACTTTGGGCGGAATGGCGATATTTTCGGGTTTTACGGTTTCAGTATTATTTTTTTCCGATTTTTCTCAAATTCCCGAATTAAAATATGTTTTAGCGGCAACGGTTATTTTGTTTTTTGTAGGAATAAAAGATGATATTTTGGTGATTGCTCCCGTAACAAAATTATTAGGGCAAATTTTGGCAGTTTCAATAATTGCTTTTTTTTCGGATTTACAATTTACTGATTTACACGGTTTCTTCGGAATACACTCTATTTCGCCTTATTTCGGAATTCCCTTGACCATTTTCGTATATCTTGTAATTGTTAACGGATTTAATTTAATTGACGGTATTGACGGTTTGTCGGCAGGTATCGGAGTGGCAGCTGCCGGAACATTAGGAATTTGGTTTTTTTTAGTTAAGGAATATCAATATGCCTTATTTTCAGCTGCTGTTATCGGAGCATTAGTCGGGTTTTTAAGATTTAATGTATTCAGCGTAAAAAATAAAATTTTTATGGGAGATACCGGTTCGTTAATTTTAGGACTCGGAATATCCGTTTTGATTGTTAAGTTTAATGAAATGAACATTCATCAAGATTTTGATTATGCCAAATATGCCGCACCGGCGATTTCAATTGCCATTCTTACAATTCCGCTTTACGATACTTTAAGAGTGATGTTTATTCGTTTTTTTCAGAGAAAACCGCTTTTTAAACCGGATAAGCAACACATTCATCATGCTTTTATTCGTTTGGGTTTAAGCCATAAGCAAGCCGTTCTTATTTTAGTACTGTTAAATTTACTATTTTCAATTGCTGCTATGTATCTTCATAATATATTGGGTATAAGACGATTGATTTTGGTGCTCTTACTCTCGGCAATGATTGTTTTTTACATACCGGTTTTGATACAGAATATTAAAAAACGAAAAAAATAGTTTGCTGTATGTTTCTGAAAAACGTCTATTCTCTTTTCTTATTTATTTTTGCATTAAACCTTCAAATTTCAGCACAAAATACCTTTTTAAATAAAGATGTGAATTATTATTATGAATCTGCTTTAAATTTTGATTCATCATTTCATTATTCAATAAAACCATATAAACAGGATTATTATAAAAATGTAATCATTCAGAAAGTTAATACGGGTATATCAATATTAAATAACATTTTTAATGATAATCTTATCAATTCCGGTAATGAAAAATTCAATTTTTGCATTAATCCGATAATAAATTCCGTTATTTATAATGATTTTTCAAGAAAAGAATTCTTCGAAGATTATAAAGCCGGTATTCGTTTTCAATCGTCCTATAAAAATACATTATTTATAAGTTCCGAATTTTTTACGGCACAAAGTCAGTTTCCTTCTTTTTATAATAATTTGATTGATGATAGTGAAATTGTTCCTTATTACGGAAAATATTTAAGGAATCATAATTTCGATTTACTGTATTATTCATGGACCGGAGATTTGACCTATCAGGCAAATAAAAATATTTCATTTTCGGTAGGAAGAGGGAAAAACTTTCTCGGTAACGGCTACAGGTCCTTATTCCTTTCGGATAACTCAAATGCATATCCGTATTTAAAAACAGAAATTGATATTTGGAAAATTAAATATCTGTGGATGGTTGCTAAATTGTCGGATATTCGCATTTCTGAAGGAGCAAATCCTCTTATTTTATATGATAAAGCTGCTTTTACACATTATTTCAGTCTGAATATTACAAAACGAATAAATTTTGACTTTTTTGAGACCGTTATTACAAATCCTTTTGACATCGAAGGACGACGGATTTCATACGATGCCGTGTATTTTAATCCGGTAATTTTTTATCGTCCGACGGAATTTTATAAAGGAAGTTCCGATAATTCAATCATGGGCCTCGGTTTAAATATCCGATTTGGGAAGTCAAGCTTTTTATATTCTCAATTTATTTTAGATGATTTGGTAATTTCTTCGTTGAAGGACGGCTCCGGTTGGTGGGGGAATAAATTCGGAATTCAAGCCGGAGTAAAAATATACAATTTGTTGAAAGTGCAAGGTTTATTTATTCGAGGAGAAATGAATTTTGTCAGACCTTATACCTATTCACATGGTGAAGCATATATAAGTTCCGGAATTGCTAATTTAAATTACGGCAATTTCAGGCGGGAATCGGCTCATCCTTTCGGAGCAAATTTTGCAGAGGGTATTGCTGTTGTCCGTTATGTAAAAGGTCGATTTTCCGGAAAATTAAGAATTAACCTTATAAAAAAAGGTGAAGATACGGATACGATAAGTTACGGCGGGGATATCTATAAATCATATAATTTACGACCGAGCAATTACGGTATATCATTTTTACAAGGAACGCTTACTGATTATCAAATTATTGATATTGGCGTTTCTTATCTTCTTAATCCGAAATATAACCTGATGTTTCAAGCCGGATTTTATTATCGAAAAAGAACCAATAAATTTATTACAGATAAAAACCAAATTATTTACATCGGATTTTCAGGTAATATTTTTAATTCTTTATTCGATTAAGACAGTGTATTGCTCTTTTAAAAATAAGATGATTTTTTTTTATGTCAATTTGATTATCAGTGCAAAAGATATATCTTTGCGGCTGAAAATACATTTTAATTTTATTAATTTAAACATAAATTATTGACCAACTGATGGAAACACTTGTTTATTCAATTATCGGAGCCGGAGTTTTAGGCATTCTTTTTACGATTATTAAGTCTGCTTGGGTTAAAAAACAATCTTCGGGTTCAGAAAAAATGCAAACGATTGCAGGGCATATCGCCGACGGAGCAATGGCATTTTTAAAAGCGGAATACAAAGTCTTGTTAGTTTTTGTTGCTGCTGTTGCTGTTTTATTATATTTTAAAGGAGAATCGGAGCAATCTTCAAACGGCTTGATAGCCGTTTCTTTTATTGTCGGCGCTTTTCTCTCGGCATTTGCGGGATTTCTCGGAATGCGAATTGCCGTAAAAGCAAATGTCCGAACAACGAATGCGGCTCAAAAATCAATCAATTCAGCTTTAAAAGTTGCATTTAACGGCGGTTCCGTAATGGGACTCGGAGTTGTATCTCTCGGTGTTTTAGGATTAAGTATTTTATTTTTAATCTATCATTTTCTCGGTTTTTCCGGAGGAACCATTGAGGTATTAAATGTGCTTTCGGGATTTTCTTTGGGAGCATCTTCAATTGCTTTGTTTGCACGTGTGGGTGGCGGTATTTATACAAAAGCTGCAGATGTCGGTGCCGATTTGGTCGGAAAAGTAGAAAGCGGTATTCCGGAAGATCATCCGTTGAACCCTGCAACCATAGCCGATAATGTCGGTGATAATGTCGGTGATGTTGCCGGAATGGGTGCCGATTTATTTGAATCGTTTGTCGGTTCTATTATTGCAACCATGGTTTTGGGAGCGGCATTTATTTCATTGCCCGAATTTAGTAACTTTTCAATTGGCCCGGTTTTATTACCTCTAACATTGGCGGCTGCCGGAATTATTATTTCAGGTATCGGAACTTTCTTTGTACGAATTAAAGAGGGCGGAAATCCGCATGTCGGTTTGAATATCGGAGAAGGTGTTTCTGCCGTTTTGATGATAATTGCTTCTTATTTTATCATTAATACCATGCTCCCCGAAAGTTGGAGTTTTACAAATTTCGAAGGTATTACAAAAGATTACACATCTTTGAATGTTTTTGTCGCAACCATTATCGGATTAGTTGCCGGTTTCTTAATCGGAAAAATTACGGAATATTATACGGGAACCGGTAAAAAACCGGTAAAGTCCATCGTAAAAAAATCAAGAACGGGTGCGGCTACAAATATTATCGGCGGACTTGAAATCGGGATGATATCAACGGCATTACCGATTATTGTTATTGCCGGCGGAATTATAGGTGCTTATTATTTTGCAGGTTTATACGGTATTGCAGTTGCCGCAGTCGGGATGCTGGCGAATACCGGTATTCAATTAGCAATTGATGCCTACGGTCCGATTGCCGATAATGCCGGAGGAATTGCTGCAATGGCCGAATTAGATGCCGAAGTCAGAGAACGAACGGATAAATTAGATGCCGTTGGAAATACGACTGCTGCAATCGGTAAAGGTTTTGCCATCGGTTCGGCTGCATTAACTGCTTTAGCTTTATTTACGGCTTTTATGCAACAAGCAAATATTATGGTCATTGATTTGGCAAATCCCTATATTATTTCAGGTTTATTTTTTGGGGCGATGATTCCTTTATTGTTTTCAGCTTTGGCCATGGGAGCAGTAGGAAGGGCAGCCAGTAAAATGATTGACGAAGTCAGAAGACAGTTCAGGGATATACCTGTATTGAAAGAAGCTTTAAAAGTGATTAAAAAATATGAAGATAAAACAGAAAATGCTACTGATAAAGAAAAAGAAATTCTTAAAAAAGCCGAAGGATCCGCCGAATATGAAAAATGTGTAGCTATATCAACAAAATCATCTTTGAAAGAAATGATTTTACCCGGTTTATTGGCTCTTATTGTTCCCGTATTAGTCGGATTTTTTGGCGGTGCGGAAATTTTAGGCGGTGTTTTGGCCGGAGTTACCTCTGTAGGAGTGATTATGGCTATTTTCCAAGCAAATGCAGGCGGAGCGTGGGATAATGCTAAAAAAATGGTTGAAGAAGGAATTAAATGTGAAGACGGCGAAGAGTTTAATAAAGGTTCTGAAATGCATAAAGCAACCGTTGTAGGAGATACAGTAGGTGATCCTTTAAAAGATACATCCGGTCCGTCCTTAAATATTTTAGTAAAATTAATGTCGATTGTGGCATTGGTAATTGCTCCGAGTATTGCTGTTCCGATTAAAGATTCTCCGAATAAGACAGATGAAGCCGAATCAAAAATAATTTTAAAAGAACAGATTCAAAACAATCAGAAACTTTCTCAAAATACAGCTGATTTTAATGCATTTCAGACTTCATTAAAATAATCTGTGAAGAAAGAAGTATAAACAAAAAGAAACTCCTTAAATCATTTAAGGAGTTTCTTTTTTAATGAAGTTTAGGATATTATTCTTCCTTATTTTCTGTTACTTTATTTTTTCTGTTTTTTACTTCGTAGTATATTCCTAACAGAATAAGCAAGCTAAATAATATTGAACCGGTTAAGGATATTTTTGTTGCATTTGCCCACACAGTCGGTTCAAATTTAAAAACGACGGTATGTTGCCCGTTCGGAATTTTCATGGCTCTTAAAACATAATCGGCTCTGAAATGCGGAACAAGTTTTCCGTCAAGATAAGCGTTCCAACCTTTT
>JANTGL010000194.1 GCA_024762915.1 Bacteroidales bacterium
TGGTTCTGATTCCGGAAGAAATCCTTTTCCTGCGCTTACAACAAAGGGAAATGAAGCTTCCAATTTTAAATCTCCGCCTTCAATTTCTTGTTCGAGATGAACTTTATCGCCTTCAACTTCAAATTTTGAAGCACCTGAAACAGACGGTAAATTCAAAAATTCAGCAATCATTCCTTCTAATTGTCCGCCGTTATAATCGATTGATTCTTTTCCGGTTACAATAATATCATAATCGCCGTTTTTATAAACTTCAGCAATTTGCTTTGCAATAAACAAGTTATCAGAAGCATCAGCATTTATTCTGACTGCATCATCCGCACCCATGGCAAGTGCTTTTCTGATTGTCGGTTCCGTTTCAACAGTCCCGACGTTGACAGCTGTAATATGCATTTCGATACCGACATCTTTAAGATCTAATAATCTTGTTAAAGCTAATTCTTCGTAGGGCCCGATGATGTATTTGATATCCGTCGTATCAAATTTTGTATCATTATCGGTAAATTTAATTTTCGACGTTGTGTCAGGAACATGTCCTATACAAATAAGTGCTTTCATCTTATTATTTTTTATAGTTCAATGATTTACATTTGAATTAAGTCCGAAACGATAGTATTCGGAATAAATTTATTATGCAAACATAATAATTTTTTGTAATATTGTCAAATTATTTTTTTTGGAAATTCAAATAAAATGAAGTCTGAAAAATCTTATTTTTTTATCAGTTTTTACTTTTTTATCTGAAATTTTAAATTATTTGAATAAAAAAACACTAAATTTGTGTTTTATAACATTTTTACAAAAACATGATTGATAAAGATATTTGCAAAAGTTGCACAGAATCTAAAGATTCAATTTTTAATCTTCTGAGTAAAGAGGAAAAATTAATTTTTGAAGAAAACCGTCAGTGTACCTCCTATAAAAAAGGTGAAATTATTTTTAAAGAAGGTGATTTACCCGTAGGAATGATTTGTTTATGTTCGGGAAAGGTGAAATTATTCAAAGAAGGCGTAGGAGGGAGAGATCAAATTATTCGAATGGATAAACAAGGTGATTTTGTCGGATTCAGAGCACTTTTTGCCGGTGAACATTATAATGCAACAGCTACTGCAATTGAAGATTCCGTTATTTGTTATCTTGAAAAAAATATTTTAGAAAAAGTAATAAAAACGAACGGTAATTTTGCTTTAAGAGTTATTAATATTTTAGCAAAAGAACTTGGTTTTTCAAATGAAAGAACCGTTTCTTTAACACAAAAACATATTCGCGGCAGATTAGCAGAATCACTGCTTGTTTTAGTTAATACCTTCGGATTTGAAGATAATAATAAAACAATTAAAGTATACTTATCACGCGAAGATATTGCCAGCTTATCAAATATGACCACATCAAATGCGATTCGAACCTTGTCAACATTTGCGCAGGAAAATGTTATTTCATTGTACGGCAGAAGTATTACTGTTGAAAATATGGAAGCATTAAAGAGAATCAGCAGGTTAGGATAAAATAATATCCAATAAATTGAGAAACTCAGCAAAATATCTGCTGGGTTTTTCTTATTTTAGCCCTCTGAAAAAAAATATGTTGAAAAATGCAATTAAAATATTCTACTTAAATTACAGATATATTTATATCGGAATGTTGATTATTTTGCTTAGCGTATTACCGCATTCACGTCTTTTATTGAGCATGTCGGAAATCGGATTGGTTTTCTTTTGGATTTTAGAAGGGAAATTTAAGTCAAAAATTAAAAGATTAAAAACACATCCTGAAATTCTTATTTTTGCATCTGTTTTTTTACTTCATCTTATCGGATTGATTTACACACAAAATTTTCCGTATGCCGGAAAAGATTTAAGAATTAAATTGCCGATTTTATTATTTCCGATTGTTTTGGGAACATCATTAAAATTGACGGCAAAAGAAATAAAACTGATTTTGCTGATTTTTACAATCTCAATAATTGCTAAAACATTTTACGGAATTGCTTCATTATTAGGGTTAACAGGAGTTGAAATTACGGATTTTCAAAAATTAGCGGGAAAATTTTCCCATATAAGATATGCTTTGCTTATAAATATTGCTTCATTTTCAATGCTGTATTATTTAATTATTAGTTCTGAAAAGGAAAAACTGAAGTATAAAGTTTTTTATTTTCTGAGTTTTATTTGGCTGAGCTATTTTCTGTTGTTGTTACATTCCGTTACCGGATGGATTATCTGGTATATTTTATTTAGTTTCAGTTTAATCAGATTTTCAATATTACAGAAAAACAAAATTTTAAAATTATCGGTTTTGGGCTTTTCCGTTTTAACGTTTTTAGGGATATTTTTTTATATCGGTTATTCGGTTCATCGATTTAACAGAACTGATAAATTGATACCTGAAAAAATTGATAAATTTTCAAAAGCGGGCAACAAATATCAAAATCATTCGGAAAGTCTTCAAACTGAAAACGGCCACTTTGTAAATATTTATTTATGCGAAAAAGAATTAAAACCTGAATGGAATAAACGAAGTCAAATTGATTATGACGATAAGGATAATAAAGGACAAAAAATTAAATTTACGCTTATCAGATACCTGACCTCTAAAAATTTACGAAAAGATAAAGATGGTGTTTCTAAATTATCCGAACAAGATATTAAAAATATTGAACAAGGTTTGACAAATTATATTTTTGCCGATAAATATGCCGTTTATCCGAAAATTTATGAGTTCTTATGGCAAACCGAACGATATTTTTCTGGAGGTAATCCCGAAAATCAATCCGTTTCTCAACGATTGGAATTTTTAAAAAACGGAAAAGAAATTATAAAACGGAATTTTTGGTTTGGAGTGGGTACCGGAGATATAAAGGATGCCTTTAAAAATCAATATAATTTGTCAAAATCAAAATTATCTGAAAAACATAGACTCAGGTCACATAATCAGTATGTTACAATGTTTATTACATTCGGATTATTCGGATTTATATGGTTTTTGCTTGCTTTAATTTATCCTGTGTATAAAACCAAATCTTATAAAAATTATCTTTTCTTAATCAGTTTTATTGTCATAATGTTATCAATGTTAAATGAAGATACATTAGAAACTCAAATGGGTGCAACGGTTTTTGCTTTTTTCTTGTCTTTTTTTCTTTTTACGGAAGAAAAATAATGGGCTATTTCTTTTTATGTTTAAGATATATTGCTTTTGAATATTTTAAAAACGTTTCGAAAGAAATAACAGTTGAAATTAAAAATCCGGTATAACCTTCAAGGAAACCTAATTTTAAAAAATAATTTTTAAAGAATTTGAAAGACGGGTTGATAATTGCTTTTAAAACTAAATTCTTTTTATTATTTTGAACTAATTGTTCGGCACTTATCGAACTGAATTTATTTGCCTGCAAAATATGTTCTTCAATTGAGTTAAAAGAATAATGTAACAAATCACCTTTTAGATATTTTTTATTTGCTCCTTCATTAAGGATAACTGTGTCATGAGGATTAATACCTTCCCATTTTCCGGAATCCTTTTTCCACAATCTTATTTTCCTGTCAGGATACCAATTTGTATGTTTGACGGCTTTACCGCAATAAATATTTAGTCTGTTAAAAAAACAAGCGTCCGAATTCGGATTTTGTTTAAATTCAATGATTGATTTTTTTAATTTAACTGACAATACTTCGTCGGCATCTAATGATAAAACGTAATCATTTTCAGCAAAGCTTATAACTCTGTTTTTTTGTTGAATGTGTCCGTCAAATTCGTGCCGGAAAAATTTTACTTTATATTTTTGGCAAATTTCTTCTGTTTTATCATTAGAAAATGAGTCTAATACAATTATCTCATCAGCAATTTCAATGACCGATTTTAAACATCGTTCAATATTTTTTTCCTCATTAAAGGTTATTATGACAACAGATAATTTTATCATTTGAATTTTTTAAATTTGAATGTTTCCGGCAAGCTCATAAACTTTTCCGGGTAAACATCTTACGGCATCATTAAATTCCATTTCGAGCAATAAAGCAGATGCTTTTGCCGAATTAAATCCGGATTCTTTACAAATAGTATCAATTACCGTTTTACCGTTCTTCTGCAAAATTTGTGCTATTTTCTTTTCATCCTCAGATAATTCGACAAATAAGACCTGCTGTTTCGGGTTTATATTTTGTTCCCAATTTAAAATATATTCAATATCTTTTGCCGATTGAAGCAGGAATGCTTTATGTATTTTTATTAACCAATTTGTACCTTCGGAATACGTATCTTCCAATCTTCCGGGTATTGCAAAAACTTCCCGGTTGTATGAATTTGCAATATCAGCCGTTACCAATGAACCGCCTTTTGCTGCAGATTCAATAACCACTGTTGCATGGGACAGTCCGGCAATAATCCGATTTCTTTGCAAAAAATTTTGTCGTTCAAATTTTGCTCCTTTTGTAAATTCGGTAATCAATGCCCCTTGTTTTACGATTTCAGCAGCAATATTTTTATGCTTTGCAGGATAAATTCGGTCAAAACCATGTGCCAAAACAGATACGGTATCTAATCCGTATTTTAATGCTGATTTATGTGCACAAATATCTATTCCGTATGCTAATCCGCTGATAATTATTGGATTGTGCCCTGAGTCTGCCAGTTCTTTTATAAGTCGATCGCAAATTTCTTTTCCTCTTTGTGTGGCATTTCTTGTACCTACGATGCTTATTATTTTTCGATTTTTATATGAAACAGTCCCTTTTTCAAAAAACATTAAAGGTGCATCGGAGCATTGTTTTAACAAAAAAGGATAATCTTCATCTAAATAAAAACGGGTATTAATTCCGTTTTTTGTAATAAATTTTATCTCATTTTCTACATCTTTTAACAGATGTTTATTTTCTAAAATACTGCTTGCCGTAGCGTTTCCGATACCGGGTGTTTTTAATAGCTTCTGTTTATCGGCTTCAAAAACCTCTTTTATTCCTCCGCAATAAGAAATTAAATTTTTTGCATTTACCGGTCCTAATCCCGGAATTTGCCCTAAAGCAATTTTGTATTTTAAATATTCATCTGTCATTTACGGAAACAGAAATAGTTATTTGAATACTTTTTGAACCTTATTATTGCTGACAAGGTAAACCGAAATTGTATGCTCGTTGTCTTTTATTTTTTTAATGATTTCTTTATTCCCGTCAAAATCATAGATAATGATTCGAGCTTCGTTAGTTTTTGCCGTAGCTTCCGATTCGGTAATGCATTTTTCGGCTATGTCTTTTCCCAGGATTTCGGACAGATAGTCTGTCCAACGTTTTCCGGAATAATTCATTTTAAAAATTAGTTTGCTCATAAGTTAAGAATTTTATGAAATTAGTTAACCGAATTTTCGATATATTCATAAGCCTGATTTCTTAATACCGGGATAAATCCGGCTTCTTTTACGGCTTCTTGAATTTGTTCTGCATTAAAAGTATGATCGGCACCTGCAACGGAAACAACATTTTCCTCTATCATAATGGAACCAAAGTCATTTGCGCCTCCGTGAAGCGTCAATTGTCCGGCTGTTTTACC
>JANTGL010000195.1 GCA_024762915.1 Bacteroidales bacterium
TGCCTGAATGTAAACGTATTGGCCGGATAATTAAACGGAACATCCGAATTTCCGGGAAGAAAGATCAATCCGCCTGATAATTGTTTGATTAAATTTTTACGTCTTGCCGTATATATTTCTTTTGAAAACATAACTTATTATTTTAAGATTTATAATTTTAAAATTTTTCCAAAAATACAAAATTTAATCTCTTTTTTATTAAATGCTTAAAAAACTTACTTTTGTAAAAATTTTCATAAAATGGAATCAACAAGACAAAAAAAAATATCCGCATTGATACAAAAAGAAATGAGTATCATATTTCAACGTAAAGCGAATGAATTTTCAAATAAGTTAATTAGCGTAACAATTGTAAGAACGGCACCGGATTTAAGTTCCGCAAAAATTTATCTGAGTATTTTCCCGGAAGAAAATAAACAAGTAACATTTGAGGAAATTGTGAACAGTAAAAGTAATTTACGATTTGAACTCGGAAACAGAATTAAAAATCAGGTTCGTAAAATCCCTGATTTACAGTTTTACATTGACGATTCGCTTGATTATGCCGAAAAAATAGATAATTTGCTGAAAAAATAATGACTGTTTCTTTATACATAGCAAAACGTTATTTATTTTCCAAGAAAAACCGGAATGCGATTAATGTCATTTCCGGAATTTCCGTTGCTGTTTTAGCTGTTGCTACGGCTGCAATTATTATTGTGTTGTCTTCAATAAACGGTTTCGGATTATTAATAGATGAACAAATATCGTCCTATGCCCCGGATTTAAAAATTGAAGTTCTAAAAGGAAAAACCTTCAATATTAACAATGAAAGCTTTTCCGAAATTAAAAAACTAAAAAACATAAAATATTTTTCCGGAATTATTGAAGAAAATGTTCTTTTAAAATATGATAACAAACAAACAATTTGCACCGTAAAAGGTGTTCCCGAGGATTACGGCAAAGAATTTCATTTGAAAAACACCTTAAGAGACGGTATTTTTAAAACGTCAGGAAAATCTTTAAATTATGTTGTAATCGGCGGCGGTATTGCCTATAAACTAAGCATTTACATTGAATCCGGTAAAGCCGTTTCTTTATGGACACCAAACCGAAAAAAAGTAAATATGCTGAACCCGGAACAAGCTTTTAACCGAATTAGTCTTATTCCGTCCGGAATTATTGCAATTGATAATGATTTTGATTTAAAATATGTTTTAACTTCCGATAAAGTCGTCAGAAAAATTACCGACAGAGACCGTTCAACGGTAAGTTCCGTAGAAATTCTTGCAAAAAATAAGAATAAAATCGAAACATTAAAAGCTGAGATTGAGAAAATTCTCGGAACTGATTATATCGTAAAGGATGTTTACGAACAGTTTGATGTTTACCGAGTTATGAAATCGGAACGCTTAGCGGCATTTATTATTATGCTTTTTATAACATTAATTGCATCTTTCAGTATCATCGGTTCGGTTACGATGCTGATTATTGAAAAGCGAAGAGATAGTTTTACATTGATGAGTATGGGAATGTCAATTAAGAAATTGAAACACATATTTTTTACCGAAGGTTGGTTAATTTCTTTCAGCGGTGCTGCAATCGGAATTATTTTGGGTGCTTTAATTTGTTATGCTCAACAAAAATTCGGGTTAGTAACTTTTCCTTCGGACGGAATGTATATTGTTGACGCCTATCCGATTGATTTGAAAATTTCGGATTTTATTCTCACATTTTTCTCCGTAATGATACTCGGAACATTAATATCTTTGTATCCGGCGAGGAAATTAACCGAAGAGTTTATTAAAGAAACGAAATTTGCTTAGAATAAATTCAATTGTTTTTTTGCCTGTGTGTAGAATTCATCAAGTTTTTCCGCAGCTTGTTTCAAAACCTCATCTTTTTTGGCAAAACAAAAACGTAATGTTTTTGTATTTTCTTCATTATGGTAAAAAGAAGACATCGGAATTGCAGCAATACCGAATTTCTTTGTTAAGCGTTCAGCCAATTGAAAATCTGTTTCATCCGTTAAATCAGAAAAGTTTACGGTTTGAAAATAGGTTCCGCCTGCTGGAATAATATCAAAACCGATATCTTTTAACATCCCGTTGAAAAAATCTCTTTTATCTTGATAAAATTTCGGCAGTTTCAGATATTCATCTTCTTTGTCAAGATATTCTGCAAGAGCATATTGAATGGGGGTGTTTGCGGCAAAAACAGTAAATTGATGAATTTTGCGAATTTCTTCGGTAATTTTTTCGGGTGCTGCAAAATAACCCAACTTCCAACCGGTTGCATGATACATTTTGCCGAACGAAAAAACTAAAATACTGCGTTCGGCCAATTCCGGATATTTGGCAATACTGTTATGCTTTTTTCCGTCAAAAATAATATGCTCATACACCTCATCACTCAGGATTAATATTTTTGTTCCGGAAACAATTCTTATTAAATTAAGCATATCTTCATCCGAAAAAATTTTCCCGGAAGGATTTTGCGGTGAATTAATGATGATTAATTTCGTTTTTGAATTAATCATTTGGTTCACGGCTTCCCAATTCACCTCATAATCAGGGTATTTCAAACGAACATAAACCGGACGCCCGCCGTTAATTCTGACAACCGGAGCATAGCTGTCATAAGCAGGTTCAAAAATAATGACTTCATCTCCATCATTTACAATTGTTGAAATCGTAGAATGGAGTGCTTGTGTTCCCCCTGCTGTTATTGTTATTTCCGTTTCCGGATTATAATTATATTTATAAAGCTTTTCAATTTTAGCCGACAGTTTTTCTCTTAAAACACCAACGCCGGGCATCGGAGCATATTGATTATAACCCTCAATCATATACTTATTAACAAGAGATATTAAATCTTGAGAAACACCAAAATCGGGAAATCCCTGAGATAAGTTTACGGCATTATAAGCATTTGCCATTTTTGACATTACGGCAAAAACGGATGTTTTTATATTCGGATCTTTAGCTCTGATCATTCTTAAAAAATTTGTGGCGCAAATGTAAAAATTATTCTTTCGTTCGAAAGAATTTTTTGATAAAAGTCATATTTATTAGGATATACAACAAAACATGAAAATATCTAAATATGATAATTGTCATTTTATTTCCTGTTTAAGTGTCATACTTTTGTATAAGATTTTACGAAACAATATGGAAAACACAAATTTACTTAATCCGGAAAGATTGCAAAAAGCATCAAAAATGTTAAAAGCGATGGCGCATCCTTTAAGAGTTGCAATATTAAATTTATTGTCCGAGAACAAAAAACTCACCGTTACGGAAATTCATCAATCCTTACACATTGAGCAATCAACAACCTCACATCATCTCGGCATTTTAAAAGATAAAGGCGTTCTTTTATCGAAAAGAGACGGTAAAAATTCTTATTATTTCCTGCAAAACAACAATTTAAAGCACATTATCGAATGTCTTAATAAATGTACCGATTGTGACTAAACGGTCTTCTTTCAGTTGCAAATTCAACGAATAAAGTACATTTAAATCCTTTTTTATTATCTTTGCGAAAAAGATAATAACATGAAAAAAATAAGAGTTACAAAACAATTCAATTTCGAATCCGCTCATGCTTTATGGAAATACGACGGAAAATGTAAAAATATTCACGGCCATACTTACAAACTTTTTGTAACCGTCATCGGAATTCCGATTTCCGATGAAAACAGTGTAAAAAAGGGAATGGTCATTGATTTCGGTGATTTAAAAAAAATCGTTAAAACGCAAATTGTTGATGTGTTTGACCATGCCGTTATTTTAAATGAAAAAGCACCCTACAAAAATTTCATTAATGTTCCGGAAATGTTCGAGCGGTTTATTACAACCGAATATCAGCCGACTTGCGAAAATATGGTTGTTCACTTTGCCGATATTGTAAAAAAACACTTGCCGAATGACGTTGATTTATTTTCCGTAAAATTATACGAAACCGAAACATCCTATGCGGAATGGTTTGCATCCGATAATTAATAGTTGTATTTTTGTTTAAAAGAAAGCCATGAAAAAAACCGACTATAAAACAAAAGTTATAAGAGAAATACGTGTTGTAAATGATGATGATACGCTCCGAAAACTTTATTCCGTCGTTCATAAATTTCTTGAAGATAACAAAAAAGAAGAGGCAAAACCGAGTTTTGAAGAATGGAACAAACAATTTGATGACGATTATAATCCGGATGATTTTATTCCTGAATACGGGATGACATTAAGGGAATTCAGAATGGGGATTTATGAGGCGGAAATATCCGGTGAAGAAATATCGATAGATAAGTTTCAAAAAAAACTCAGAAATCTTTATGAAAAACCGTAATGAAGTTTATTTACCGAAATTTGAGACTGATTTTGATGAAATTTTTCTTTATTTACAAAGAAAATCTCCGCAAAGTGCAATAAAATTTGCTGAAAATACAAACAGAGCATTAGAAACGATAAAACAAAATCCTAAATTATTTACACCTGAGAACTACCTTCCTACAAAACATAATTTGTATCGTTTTGCACTTGTTATGAAATCTTGGAAGATTATTTATAAACATACAAAAACCAAATTAATTTTTCTCGGAATTATACATACGGCACAACATCCGCGAGAAATAAAAAATTTACGAACACGGTTATGACAGAAAAAAAACTATTTTTGCTCGATGCTTATGCGCTGATATTCAGAGCATACTACGCATTTATTAAAAATCCGAGATACAACTCAAAAGGGTTAAATACTTCAGCAATCCTCGGTTTTACAAATACGCTTTATGAAATTCTGAGAACTGAAAAACCCACTCATATTGCCGTCGTTTTTGACCCGCCCGCGGGAAGTTTTCGCAGTGACATTTTTCCCGAATACAAAGCTCACAGAGATGCCACACCGGAAGATATAATAAAATCCGTACCGCATATAAAGGATGTTATTAAAGCATTTAATATTCCGATTTATGAAGTTCCCGGTTTTGAGGCTGACGATACCATCGGAACACTTGCCAAAAAAGCCGAAAAAGCGGGTTTCACAACTTATATGATGACTCCGGATAAAGATTTCGGTCAATTGGTGACCGATAATATTTTTATGTATAAACCGAAAAGAGGCGGAAATGATGCTGAAATTCTCGGCAAAAAAGAAATTTGTGAAAAATACGGTATTGAAAATCCGGAGCAAGTCATTGATATTCTAGCAATTTGGGGCGATACGGCCGATAATGTTCCGGGTATTCCCGGCGTTGGTGAAAAAACATCAATGAAGTTAATTCAAAAGTACAAATCCGTTGACGGTATATACGAACACCTTAATGAGCTGAAAGGCAAACAAAAAGAGAATGTTGAAAAGAGTAAAGATTTAGTTAAACTTTCCAAGGAGCTTGTAACCATATCACAAGATGTTCCTGTTGAAATAAATGAAAAAGATTTAGAAAAAAACGAACCGGATTATAAAAAATTAGAAGCACTTTTTAATGAGTTTGAATTCGGCGCTTTGGCAAAACGTATTCTTCCGGGCAAACAAGAAACCGCATCTCAAGGCA
>JANTGL010000196.1 GCA_024762915.1 Bacteroidales bacterium
GAAATCTCATTTCTGACGATTGAAATCGGATGTCTGGATCCTTTTTCAAGAGAATTGCCGGGTAAGGTTAAATCCAAACCGATTTTGACTTCGTCTTTTGATTTCAAGTTTTGTTTTAATGCATTAACTTTATCCGTTACTTCATTTTTTAATGTATTCAACACTTGCCCGAATTCTTTTTTTTGTTCATTCGGTACATTTTTAAAATCTTTAAACAATTCGGTTACCAAACCGCCTTTTTTCGATAAGTATTTTATTCTGAAATCTTCAATTTCATCTGCAAGGTCAGAAGAAAAACTTTTTACCTCGTTTAATAACTCTTTTGCTTTATCTAACATCTTGTTTTATATTTTATTGTACAAGTTTATTCAACAATTACTTTAATAATCATTTTGACATCTTTAACCGGTCTGTCGTTTTTATCCGTTTTTACCGCAGCAATTTTATCAATGACTTCCGTCCCTTCGACAAGTTCTCCGAAAACCGTATAATTGTTGTCTAGGTGCGGAGTTCCGCCGATTGTTTTATAAACAGTTCTTTTATAAGTCGGTATTTTCGTAATTTTAAAATCGTCTTTCTTTTTAATGTCTTCAATTAATTTGTCGAAAGCCGGTTTGTTGCCGGTCATTCTGTAATTTGTTGCTTCTTTATTAATTTCAGGATGTGAAGATATATAATTTCCGATTGAACTTTTCTCTTCTAATATATCTAATTCTTCATCGGTAAAGATTCTTCCCTGAACAATATAAAACTGCGAACCGGACGATTTTTTTAAAGGATTAACATTATCACCTTCGCGTGCTGCAGCAATGACCCCTTTTTTGTGAAACAACGAATCGTTAAATTCGGCATCTATTTCATAATCGGGACCGCCGTTTCCGAGCATTTTGCCGGAAGGTGCATTTTTTGAATCCGGATCGCCGCCTTGAATCATAAATTGATTAATTACTCGATGAAATAACAAATCGTTATAATAACCTTCTTTTGCAAGTTTGATAAAATTGGCTTTATGTTTCGGCGTTTGGCCGTACAATTTAATTTTCATATTCCCGTACGGGGTTTCAATTAAAATTAAAGTATCTCCGGTTGTTTTATTTCCGATTCCGGAAGGAGTTCCCGTGCTTTTATTTGAATTCCCGGATTGACAGGCGGAAATCGAAAACAAAGCAATTGCCGTAAAAAAAACGAATTTTTTAAATGTCTTCATTTGTTTAATTTGTTAATTATTGCTAATTTGCAAAATTAAAATTAAATTTGATTTATGAATAATCTTTCATATTTCATCTTATAATTAAACATGAAAACCGAAACATTATGAAAAATTTCTTTTTAATTCCGCTTGCAATTTTTGTGATGAATAAGGCATATTCACAAGATTATAAAAAACAAGTTAAGAATAATAATCAATTTACTTTTGAATTATTTTCCGATTTAAACGCGGCAAACAAGAATTTATTTTTATCACCATTCAGTGTTTCTTCTGCATTGGCAATGACTTATGAAGGGGCAAGAAATAAAACAAGAGAAGAAATGTCCGACATTTTACGGTTTCCGAAAGATGCCGAAACAATTAACGGAAGTTTTAAAAACTTGATTTCCGAAACCCAAAAATCGACAAACCCGAAATTTTATATTTTAACTGTTGCAAATTCAATTTGGGCACAAAAAGATTACAATTTTTTACATGCTTTTTTTTCGACTGTTAAAGACTGTTATGATGCAAAAATTGAGGCAGTAAACTTTAAAACCGGAGAAGAAAGAGAGCTTGCAAGAGAAAAAATCAATCATTGGACTGCAGAAAAAACCAATAATAAAATTAAAAATTTATTAGATATAAATACGCTTGATAAAGATACAAAAATGGTTTTGGTAAATGCGGTTTATTTTTTGGCAAAGTGGGATAAATCTTTTAATAAAAAACTTACCGAAACTGATACTTTCTTCGGGCTGCCGCAAAATACGAAGAAATATTTTATGCATACGAAAAACAGAATGAAATATGCAGAAAATGAGCATGTTAAACTTCTGGAGATTCCTTATAAAGACAAGCGTGCCTCAATGATAATTCTTATGCCTGATACGTCTTTAAATTATAATGAATTTACAACAAATTTAACGCTTTATTCATATGATAAACTTTATAAAAAAGCGGAATATCATAATGTCATACTTACTTTACCCAAATTTAAACTTGACTATAAAAATGACTTGTCAAAAATACTTTATGATGCCGGGATGCGCAGAGCATTCACGAACCATGCCGATTTTTCGGGCATGACATGCAAAAAAGAGCTTCGAATTGATAAGATCATTCATCAAACATTTATTAATGTTGATGAATCTGGAACCGAAGCCGCGGCAGCCACGGCGGTTGTCATGAAACGTATTACATCGGTAAATCCTTCTGATTTAATTAAATTCAATGCAAATCATCCCTTTGTTTTTTTAATCAAAGAAAATACGACCGGAAGTATTTTATTTATCGGTCAATTGGTAAATTAATCGGTTTATAATGACACTGAAAAAAGCCCAAGAAACGGTAGAAAATTGGATTAAAGCATACGGGATTCGTTATTTTAACGAATTAACGAATATGGCGATTTTAACGGAAGAAGTCGGGGAACTTGCACGGATTATTTCAAGAAAATTCGGAGAACAATCATACAAAGAATCGGATAAAAACATGAGGCTTGAAGATGAAATGGCAGATATTTTGTTTGTTCTTATATGCATGGCAAATCAAACGGGAACGGATTTAACCGAGGCACTTGAAAAAAATCTTGAAAAGAAAACAAAACGAGATAAAAAAAGACATTTCTCAAATAAAAAGCTGAAAAAATAATTTTAATTTTGGTTTTTTATTACATTTGCACGCTTATTTTTAAGTTCGGCCTGTAGCTCAGTTGGCAGAGCACGTGACTCTTAATCTCGGGGTCGTGGGTTCGAGCCCCACCGGGCCGACTTTTTTTAAACACATTTTATGGATATAAACAAGCTATTAGCTTCGTTCCGAACAGAAGTTAATGATTCTGTCATTGAAAAAGACGTAAAAAAAATCACAGGAAATATTTCTGCAATTTACACCGTTCAAACCTTAAAACAAATTTTCGGATTTATTGACTTAACAACACTTAACAATACGGATACACCGGAAAGGGTAAAACAATTTACGGAGAAAGTAAACAATTTTAATACGCATTTTCCCGACATGCCGAATGTTGCTTCTATTTGTGTTTATCCGACTCTGGTTAAACATGTTAAACAGAATTTGAAAACTGAAAATGTTAAAATCACATCTGTCGCAGGCGGTTTTCCTTCGGCACAAACATTTCTTGATTTGAAGCTTATTGAAACACAACGAGCGATAGAAAACGGTGCGAATGAAATTGACATGGTTATTTCCGGCGGAACTTTGTTAAGCGGAGATTATCAAACCGTTTATGATGAAATTAAAGCCGTTAAGGATGTCTGCGGAGATATTCACCTAAAAGTTATTTTAGAAAGCGGGTCTTTGGAAAATCTTACAAATGTTAAAATTGCATCTGTTATTGCTCTTGAAGCCGGTGCCGATTTTTTAAAAACATCAACCGGAAAAATGACACCTGCAGCAAGTCCGGAAGCCGTTTATGTGATGGCAGAAACCATAAAATCGTATTTTGAAAAAACAGGAAAAAAAACAGGGATAAAACCCGCCGGCGGTATTTCTGATTCCGAAACGGCATTAAAATATTTTGCCCTGATTAAAGCTGTTTTAGGAGATAATTGGCTCAATTCCGAGTTTTTCAGAATCGGAACCAACAATTTGCCTAATAAATTATTGAATGATATTTCAAAAATGAGTTCCGAACAAAAAGAAGAGATTTTGTATTTTTAGAATTTCTTTCAAAAACAAAAAAGCGAAGTTTATAAATCTTCGCTTTTTTGTTAGCATACATCCTTGCTGTTAAAACGTATGTTTTTCAGCTGTTTGCCGGCATCTGTTATTTATCTTTATTATCATTCACTACTTTTGTATTTGAAAAGTTATCATGAAAACCAAATTTCGTGAATAAAAATGAAAATTTATCCAATGGTATTAACCTGCAAAATGTCCTTGTAATAATATCAGAATTTTCAGGTATTTCCTCATTTATCATAGTAACTCTTGTTTTTGTGATATATTTTCCAATCGTCTTTTTAAAACGAATCTCCATAATTGCATAATAAAGAATATAAACTCCCACAAAAATGATATAATTCATTACACTGCTAACAGATCTGTCTATTGGTAAAATTATAAATTGAACCAATATGCTAATAAAAAATATAACAATTGTATCTACAAATAGATTTATTATACGAAGTGATGAACTTGCAACATTATTTTTAAACGATTCAATTTTTTCATCTTCATCAATAGCTTTTTCTTGTATTTTCTCAATTTCATCTAATTTTAATCCGCGCTTTTTTATTTCATTAATTGCAGCTTCAACAGCCATTTGATTATAATCATCTCTTTGTATAACGACAATTCTGATTAATTCCTCGTCTGACCTTTGAGACATTACGTTTGAATATTCATTATCCATATCCATTCTTTAAAATTGCTGACATCTCTGTATCTGTTAATATCCGCCTTCCGATTTTTTTCCGGTAACAATAGCCACTCCGGCACCTGCACCGATACGTGTTGCTCCGGCTTTTATCATGGCAATTGCCGAATTATAATCTCTGATTCCGCCGCTTGCTTTAACACCCATTTCAGGACCGACGGTACGACGCATTAATTCAATATCTTCAATGGTTGCTCCGCCGCCGCCGAAGCCCGTACTTGTTTTCACGAAATCAACACCGACTTTTTTACAAATTTCACAAGCCGTTACTTTTTCACTTTCCGTTAAAAGGTAGGTTTCCAAAATAACTTTTAATACCGTGGTGCTGCGACAAGCTCTTTTTACGGCACGAATATCTTCTTCAACATATTTTAAATTCCCTGATTTAAGGGCACTTACACAAATGACCATATCAATTTCATTCGCTCCGTTTTCTATGGCATTACGCGTTTCGAATGCTTTTGTTCGACTGTCCGATTCTCCGAGCGGGAAACCGATTACCGAGCAAACTTTAACGTCTGTTCCTCGTACTTTCTTCGCAACATAAGAAACCCAACTCGAATTTACGCAAACAGAATAAAAATTATATTTTATTGCTTCATCGCAAAGTTGATCAAATTGTGTATCAACCGCATTGGGTTTCAATAAAGTATGATCAATATAGCGTGCTAATTCTTGTGTACTTATACCTAATTTAGAGTCGGAAACTCCGCTTTTAGTCAAGGCATCTTTTGCCGTCATGTTGTTTTTAATACGAGACATGACTTCGTTTGTAATTTTGTCGATTAATTCGTTGTGATCCATGTTTCTTTATTTTTTCTCTATTGACATCATTTTATTAATTCTGGGCCAGTGTCTGCCGCCTTCAAAATCGGTTTCCAGCCAAAGTTTAACCATGCTGAAAACATCTGATTC
>JANTGL010000197.1 GCA_024762915.1 Bacteroidales bacterium
TGAATGCATGCGGAAATGACAATGATAAAGCAGATGCATACGGAAATTTTGAAGCAAAAGATTATATTATTTCTTCGGAAATTCCGGGAAAAATTCTGAAACTTGAATTTTCTGAAGGACAAACTGTCAAAAAAAACGAGAATATCGGTTTAATTGATACAAACGATTTATTCTTGAAAAAGAAAGTTATCCTTGCTCAAAAAAATGCTTTAAGCTCAAAATTTTCTGACATCACTGCTCAAATTGCAGTTCTAAATACTCAGAAACAGGTCATTAATAAAGAATATAAACGCATTTTGAATTTATTAACAGACAGCGCTGCAACTCAAAAACAAGCCGATGATATAACAGGTAAAATTCAAATTATTGATAAACAAATCACTCAGGTAAAAAATCAAAATAATAATCTCTTTGATCAATTAAAAGTTTTTGATTCCCAAATTGAAAGTATTGATAGTCAGATTAAAAAATGTAAAATCATCAATCCTGTTTCGGGAAGTGTTTTAACAAAATATACCGAAGAAAATGAAATTACAATGCCGGGGAAACCGCTGTACAAAATTGCCGATTTATCAGAAATGAAATTACGTGCATACATCAGCGGAAATCAATTAAGCAAGATTAAAATCGGACAAAAAGTTAAAGTTTTTATTGATACCGAAGAAGATAAAATGAAAGAATATGAGGGAATTGTTTCTCAAATATCGAATGAAGCTGAATTTACCCCCAAAATCATTCAAACAAAAGAAGAACGTGTTAATTTAGTTTATGCCATAATAGTTAAAGTAATAAATGACGGCAGCATAAAAATCGGAATGCCGGGGGAAATGAGGTTTTGACAGTAAGCAGTCGGCAGTCAACAGTTCTCAGTCGGCAGTCTGCAATTTTTAATCAACCATCAGAATAAAATTAATGAGCGAATATTCAGTTATCATATCAAATATTTCAAAAAGTTACGGAGACGTTTCGGCTGTTAAAAATATTTCCGTGAACATAAAAAAAGGCGAATTATTCGGCTTAATCGGACCCGACGGCGGCGGTAAAACAACCCTTATTCGTATTTTAACAACTTTATTGAAAACTGATACAGGAAATGCAACGGTTGAAGGATTTGATATTTTGAAAGAGTATAAAAAAATCAGGCAAATTATCGGGTATATGCCCGGCAGATTTTCTCTTTATCAAGATTTAACCGTTGAAGAAAATTTATCCTTTTTTGCTTCGGTATTCGGAACAACAATTGAAAAAAATTATGCTCTTATAAAAGATATTTATTCTCACATTGAACCCTTCAAAAAAAGAAAAGCCGGTGATTTATCCGGAGGAATGAAGCAAAAGCTTGCTCTTTCCTGTGCACTCATTCACAAACCGAAAGTGTTGTTTTTGGATGAACCCACTACAGGTGTTGATGCCGTTTCTCGAAAAGAATTTTGGGAAATGCTGAAAAATTTGCAACAGTATCAAATAACAATTATTGTTTCCACACCTTATATGGATGAAGCCGGTTTATGTGACCGTGTCGCATTGATGCAACAAGGGAAAATTTTATCAATTGATTCACCTTTGAATATTTCAAAACAATTTAATAAAACACTTTTTTCAGTGAAAACAGAAAATAAATTTAAACTATTGACTGATTTAAGAAATTATGAAAATATGAATTCAGTAAATGCATTCGGTCAATACATTCATTACACCGATCTTTCGAACAGCAACGAAACAAATAAATTAGAGGAATATTTAAAAGTTAAAAATCATACGGTAATTAAAATTAAAAAGATTAATCCGACTATTGAAGATTGTTTTATTGAACTGATGAAACAGTAAACAGTCTTCAGTCTCCCGGTTAACTGTAGGAAGTCGTTAATAAAATTAAGATACAGAAAAAGATTAAAATGAAATAATTTGAATCTAAAGTTTAAAACAGCAAAAAGCTGACATTCATAAGTCGGCAGACCGAAGTATTCGGAAAGAATTAAACACACACTAAAAAAATGAACGGTACTCCAATAATATCAGCAAAAAACTTAACAAAAAAATTCGGCAATTTTGTTGCCAATGATAACTTGAATTTTGATGTCTATGAAGGGGAAATTTTCGGTTTTATAGGAGCAAACGGTGCAGGAAAAACAACCGCCGTAAGAATTCTTTGCGGATTATCGTTTCCGACCTCGGGTGCTATTAAAATAGCGGGTTTTGATGTATATAAACAAACTGAAAAAATAAAAAAACAAATCGGATATATGAGTCAAAAATTTTCATTGTATGATGATTTAACCGTTTATGAAAACATTCGATTTTATGCCAAAATATACGGTATGAAAACAAAAGAAATTAAAACCAAAACAGAAGATTTATTAAACGAATTAAATTTTGCTCATGCAAGAGATAAAAAAATAAGAGATATACCACTGGGTTGGAAGCAAAAACTGGCTTTTTCAACCGCAATTTTTCACAATCCTAAAATCGTTTTTTTAGATGAACCGACAGGCGGTGTTGATCCGATTACGCGAAGACAATTTTGGGATTTAATTTACAAAGCATCCGATAAAGGCATAACTATTTTTGTAACAACTCATTACATGGATGAAGCTGAATATTGTGACAGGGTTTCAATAATGGATCAAGGAAAAATTGTTGCTTTAGATACACCTGTCAATCTAATGAAAGAATATCATTCCAGAAACATGGATGACGTATTTATAAAAATTGCACGTTAAAAAAAGAACCATGAAAAGTTTCCTGTCATTTGTAAAAAAAGAATTCTACCATATTTTTCGTGATAAAAAAACGATGTTGATTTTATTCGGAATTCCGATTGCACAAGTTCTTTTATTCGGCTTCGTCATTACCAGCGAAATTAAAAACGTAAAAATTGCTGTTTGGGATAAATCAAATGATTATATCACCCAAGAAATTACAAATAAAATTACATCTTCAGGTTTTTTTGAACTCAATACAATCATTAATCACCAAAGTGAAATTGAAAAAACATTTAAAAAAGGAAAAGTCAGAGAAGTTATAATTTTTGAACACGATTTTGCAAAAAAGCTTCATAAAGAAAAGAAAGCAAATATTCAATTAATTGCCGATGCTTCTGATGCAAATTCTGCCAATATGATCGCAAATTATACCAAAGGTATTATTTCGAATTATATGATTAAACATAACGAAAAAATTAAACTCCCCTTGCAAATAATAACAAAAGAGCGCATGCTTTATAATGAAAGTTTAAAAGATGTTTATATGTTCGTTCCCGGTATTATGGCTATGATTCTTATGTTGGTTTCAGCCATGATGACATCAATTTCCGTAGCGCGTGAAAAAGAAATGGGAACGATGGAAGTCATTTTAGTATCTCCCTTAAAACCAATCCAAATTTTACTCGGAAAAGTAACACCGTATCTGGCGCTTTCAATTATAAATGCTGTTATCATTATTGCCTTAGGATATTTTGTTTTTCAGATGCCGATTATCGGAAGTCTTTCTTTATTAATGTCTGAAACAATTTTGTTCATTCTTTTAGCTCTTTCACTGGGTATTCTGATTTCAACGGCAGCTGCAAATCAACAAGTGGCTATGTTTATTTCGATGTTTGCATTATTATTACCGACAATTTTGCTTTCAGGGTTCATTTTTCCCATTGAAAATATGCCGCTCATTTTACAATGGATTTCAGCAATAATGCCGCCGAAATATTACATTATTATATTGAAAAACATTATGTTAAAAGGAACCGGACTTCTATTTGTTTGGAAAGAAACTTTGATTTTAATCGTAATGACTTTCTTTTTTATCTTACTAAGTGCTAAGAAATTTAAAATCAGACTGGAGTAATCATTTGTTGAACAGTAAATAATTAATAATCAATTAAACAATATGCCGTTAAAATGAGAACAATACTGACCATCATTCAAAAAGAATTCATCCAAATTTTCAGAAACAAAACCATGCTTCCGATAATTTTTATAGTTCCCGTTGTACAACTACTCGTTTTGGTGTATGCGGCAAATCTTGAAATGAAAAGTATTGACCTTGTTGTAATTGATAATGATATCTCATCTGTATCTTCAAAATTAATCAGTAAATTTAAAGGGTCGCCATTTTTTAAAGTCCGATCAAGTATTTCATTAAAAGATGCGGAAAACGAAATGAAAAAAGAAGATGCGGATGTTATTATGCTGATTCCGCAAAATTTCGAAAAGAAACTTATTACTGAAAATGCCTCCGAAATTCAATTATTATTTAATGCAATAAACGGAACAACAGCTTCTATTTCAAATGTTTATTGCAGAATGATTATTTCCGGTTTTAATCAGGATATTATACTGAATTCCGGAAATTTATACCCCGAACTTGCTACTTTTGAAACTATTAATATTGAAAACTCATATTGGTACAACCCGAAGTTAGATTACAAAATTTATATGTCATCCGGAATATTGGTTATTCTGGTAACTGTCATCAGTATGTTTTTATCCGGAATCAATTTAGTCAGAGAAAAAGAAATCGGAACCATAGAACAAATAAATGTCACTCCGATTAAAAAATATCATTTCATTATCGGAAAATTAATTCCTTTTTTAATCATTGCTTTATTTGAATTAGCATTCGGATTAGTAATTGCAAAATTAGTGTTCAGCTTACCTATTTTAGGAAGTTTATGGTTATTATTCGGTGTTGCCGCAATTTTTTTAATCACAACGCTCGGGCTAGGTTTATTTATGTCAACAATCGCTCAAACGCAACAACAAGTTATGTTTATCGCATTCTTTTTTATGTTGGTATTTATATTGATGAGCGGTATATTTACACCGACTGAAAGCATGCCTGATTGGGCTCAAAAAGTGAATTATATCAATCCGATTGCATGGTTTATGCGTGTTATCAGAATGATTTTATTGAAAGGTTCGGGTTTTGCTCAAATAAAAAAAGAAATATTAATCCTAACTGTTTACGGTATTTCCGTTTTAAGTATGGCTGTTTGGAGGTATCGGAAAACAAGTTAAAGCAAATTTACAAATTCAAAAACTTCTTAATCTCATTCAATTTATTCAAAGCTTCCATCGGCGTTAAATTATTGATATCCAAATTAATAATTTCATCTCGAATTTGTTTCAGAACCGGATCGTCCAATTGGAAAATACTCATTTGCATGCCTTCACGATGTTCGGCAAGTTCGTCTACTTTTTCAATCAATTCTTCTTTGCGATGTGTTTTTTCAAGTTCTTTCAGAATTTCATCGGCACGTTTTAAAATACTTTTGGGCATTCCGGCAAGGCGTGCCACGTGAATACCGAAACTGTGCTCACTTCCGCCTCGTTTTAATTTTCGAAGAAAAATAATTTTACCGCCGGCTTCCTTAACGGAAACATTGTAATTTTTAATGCGAGAAAATGATTTTTCCATCTCGTTTAACTCGTGATAATGCGTTGCAAACAAGGTTTTTGCCTTTGCTTTCGGATGTTCGTGAATGTATTCCACAATTGACCATGCCAAAGA
>JANTGL010000198.1 GCA_024762915.1 Bacteroidales bacterium
AAATTATTAGCTGACTCAAGAGAAGAAGCAACAGCAAGAATGATAAAAGATGCAGAATCTTTAGGAGCCGATGCCGTTGTCAATGTCAGATTTACGACTTCTGCCGTTTCGCAAGGTGCTGCCGAAATTTTAGCTTTCGGTACTGCAGTTAAAATGTCTTGATTCCGTAATGAAATTAATTTTTGACATACAAATAATACTTGTAGTTACTGCTGTTATCATACTTATTTTTTTGATTTCTAAAAGGATTAAAGATAAAAAGAACGAAGATTTTGAAAAAAGAGATTGGTAATAAATCATTATCTGAATAATAAAAAGTAATAAATCAAAGTTTTAAGGATATTTAACTTCTGTATCCGAATGATTTTATTCTTTTTTTCTATTTTTGTCTCTTAAATATTATTATCCGTGAAAAAAATTCACAGCTTAATTGTCAAATCTTTTGTCGGTCCTTTTATTGTTACTTTTGCCATTTCATTGTTTTTTCTTTTAATGCAATTTATATGGCTTTGGGTAGATGAGCTAATTGGTAAAGGTCTTGATATAAGCACTATACTGAAAATATTATATTATGCTTCAGCCATGCTTGTTCCTATGGCATTACCCTTGGCTGTATTGTTAGCATCCGTAATGACATTCGGAAATTTAAGCGAACATTTTGAATTAACGGCTATGAAAACATCCGGAATTTCATTATGGAGAATTATGAGTCCTTTAATTTATTTTATTGTTGCACTGAGTATCGGGGCTTTCTTTTTTTCAAATAATGTATTGCCTTATACCAATCTAAAATATGCTCAATTACTTTATGATGTTTCCAGGAAACGTCCGGAAATGAGTATTAAATCAGGTGTTTTTAATAACGAAATTGACGGATACAGTATAAAAGTCGATAATAAAAACACAAAAACAGGAATGATGTACGGTTTTATGATTTACGACCATACAAAAAGAAAAGGAAATAAAAAAGTTACGGTTGCCGATTCGGGACAAATAAATATTACTACCGATCAAAAAAATATGATTGTTACTCTATACAACGGAAGTAACTATAACGAAATGAAAGAAAAAAATCCCGGGAAAAGGGAATATCCGTATCGAAGGGATTTTTTTTCGGAAGAAACCATTATCTTTCAATTACCGGATAACAGTCTTAAAAAAAGTAATGACAGAATGTTTAAAAAGCATTATGAAATTATGAATACATCACAACTTTCGATCGTAATTGATTCTTTAAATCGTGAATATAATATTCGAAAATATCAATTTCAAGATCGATTATTAGAATATAATTATTTTAAACTTGAGTCTAAAATAATTAACAAAAAAGATTCCGTATTATATCAAAAAGATTCATTAAGAAAATATGAAGCTCCGGAAAAACTTATTACAATTTTTAATTTAGATGAAATTTATCAGAATCTGAGTAATAAAGATAAATTATCCGTCATCAGAGGAGCATCGAAATCCGTAAAAATCATACGCTCAAATATTGAAAACAACGGACAATCACTTGAAAATCGTTTAAGATGGCTCAGAAAACATCAACTGGCTTGGTATAAAAAATTCTCATTATCTTTTGCTTGTTTGGTATTCTTTTTCATAGGAGCCCCTTTGGGTGCAATTATTCGAAAAGGCGGTTTCGGATTACCGTTCTTAGTTTCTATTGTACTTTTTATGTTCTATTATGTATTATACATCATGGGCGAAAAATCGGCAACCGAAGATGCCTTACCTGTTTTTGTCGGTGCCTGGTTGGCTTCCGGGATTTTATTTCCGCTCGGCGTATTTATCACTTATAAGGCGACAAAAGATTCAAAAATTGTCAATACGGAACAAATTGATATTTTTTTAAAGTTTTTAGGAAGAGTTTTAAAATTAGGAAAATAAAAAGCTGTAAGTGAACATCCTTCAAATTTTCAATAAAATCCCCTATCCTCCGAAAGACGGAGGGTCTGTTGCTGTTTGTAATCTTTCGGAGGGTTTTGCAAATTCCGGACATCGTGTCGACTTGCTGTGTTTAAATACCGATAAACATTTTGTATCTGTTCCTCAAGTTCAAAATGATCTTCCCAAAAATATTACACTGTCAGGTATTAATATAAATACGAAAATCCGTATCAGTCATGCAATAAAAAATCTTGTTTTTTCTGAATTGCCGTACATTGCCGAGCGATTTATTTCTGAGAAATTTAAGCAGCAACTAATAAACCATTTACGGCAAAAGAAATACGATATTATTCAAATTGAAGGTTTGTATATGATGCCTTATATTGAAATAATAAGAAACTATTCAAAAGGAATTATTTCATACAGAGCACATAATATTGAACATGAAATTTGGCAACTAAACTTAAAGCAAGAACAAAATTTCTTAAAGAAAATCTACCTTAAACATCTTCTGAATCGATTAAGAAAATTTGAACTTTCATTTCTGGATACTTATGATGCACTTATTCCGATAACAAAACGTGACGGTCAATTGTTTACGAAATTCGGAAATACTAAACCCATTCATGTAAGCTCTACAGGAATAGATTTAATAAAATACAATAAATCCGAAATTAATTTCTCGGAAATCAGATTATTTCATCTCGGCTCATTGGATTGGATTCCTAACACAGAAGGACTGATTTCGTTTTTGCAAAATATATGGAAAAAAATAACTGTTCAGCACCCCGATTTAGCATTCACGATTGCAGGAAGAAATGCTTCTCCTGATTTCATTAAACAAACAGTATCTTTTAAAAATATCATTTTCAAAGGTGAGATTGAAAATGCAATTGACTTTATGCATCAGCATAATGTAATGATTGTACCTTTGTTGTCCGGAAGCGGAATGCGCATTAAAATTATTGAAGGAATGGCTTGCGGTAATGTTATAATTACGACATCAAAAGGTGCTGAAGGAATTTCTGCCGAAAACGGCTCTGAAATATTAATTGCCGATACTCCGGATGAATTTATTCAACAAATCAATTACATTTTGAAAAATAAAGAAAAAGCTAAACAAATATCCGATGCCGCAAAACATTATATTTCCGTTAATTTTGATAATTTTACAATTTCAAAATCACTATTGAGTTTTTACTCGAAATTATTAAAATAAAATTGACCATTGGATATTTTTTTTCAAATACTTTTTTGGATTTCCGTATTTGCCGTATTTCATTCCTATGTCCTTTTTCCGTTTATTCTGAAATTAACGGCTCGAAATAAAAAAGAAAATTCAATCTGTTACAATTCTTCAGAGAACCTTCCCGCCATTTCTATTATTATGGCATCCTACAATGAAGAGAAAGATATTGAAAAAAAAATTCACAGTACTTTTAAGACAAATTATCCGAAGGACAAAATAGAATTCTTAATCGGTTCGGACAATTCAAATGATAAAACAAATCAAATAATTACACACTTATCTGCAACATATAAACAAATTAAATTTTATCCCTTTCCGGAAAGAACAGGGAAAATCAGCATCATAAACCAACTTAAAACCAAAGCAAAAAACAATATTTTAATTCTGACTGACACAAAAGTTTTTTTTAAAGAAGATACCGTATATCACTTAATTAAACATTTTAAAAATCCGGATATTCAGATGGTCGGCGGTGTTTTGCAAAATAAAAAATTGAATAAAAACGACATATCAAAACAAGAAGATGCCTACATGAGCAGAGAAATGAATATTAAATACTATGAAGGTTTGATTTGGGGCAGTTCTATGGGCATTTTCGGTGCAATATATGCCGTCAGAAAAGAAAATCTTGCAGATATTCCTTCTAATTTTAAAGTTGACGATTTTTTTGTGAGCATGAAAGTAATTGAGAAAGGCGGAAAAGTAATTTTTGAAAAAAATGCTCTTGCAGAAGAAAAAATAACAGGAAATTTAAAAGAAGAATTTAAAAGAAAAGTAAGAATAGCCACCGGAAATTTTCAAAATTTAGTGAAATTCACTTCTTTTTTAAAAAACCCTTTTACCGGTAAAGCTTTTTGTTTTATTTCACATAAACTTTTCAGATGGGCCGGACCGTTATTTATTTTGATTGCTTTCATAAGTAATCTTTTTATACTCAACCGACTCTTGTATCAAATCAGTATAATTATATTTCTTTTAACATTCATAATTCCCTTATTTGACTATATGTTGAAAAAGATGCATATTAATATCAATTTATTTAGATATTTTACGCACTTTTACGGAATGAATATTGCACTTATTGCAGGTTTTTACATTTTCTTAAAAGGTGTAGAATCTGCGATTTGGGAACCCTCAAAAAGATAAAAAATATAGACTTTACAATATGGCTGAAAGAACTTTAAATAAAATAGAAGAAGCAATCGACGCAATAAAAAACGGTGAAATAATTATTGTAGTTGACGATGAAGACAGAGAAAACGAAGGTGATTTTATAACTTCCGCCGAACTGATCACTCCGGAAAAAGTTAATTTTATGGCTACGCACGGAAGAGGATTAATCTGTGCAGCCATTCCGGAGACACGTTGTGTCGAACTTGATTTGGAATTAATGATCGGAAAAAAAACAAATACCTCTTTGCACGAAACCCCTTTTACCGTTTCAGTTGATTTAATCGGAGACGGTTGCACAACGGGAATTTCTGCATCCGACCGTTCAAAAACCATTAAAGCTTTAGTTAGCGATAATACAAAACCGAATGATTTAGCTCGTCCCGGACACATATTTCCGCTTAAATCTAAAAACATGGGTGTTTTAAGACGAACCGGACACACCGAAGCAACCGTTGATCTTACCCGACTTGCAGGCTTAAAACCCGGCGGTGCTTTGGTTGAAATAATGAATGAAGACGGTACCATGGCTCGATTGCCTGATTTATACAAAGTTGCAGATAAATTTAATTTAAAACTCATTTCCATAAAAGATTTAATTGCTTATCGTTTGCAAAAAGAAAGTTTAATTGAACGCGGTGAAAAAGTTAAAATGCCTACAGAATACGGTAATTTTGATTTAATTCCGTACAAACAGTTATCTAACGGTTTAGAACATTCCGCACTGATAAAAGGCGAATGGAAAAAAGAAGAACCGGTTTTAGTTCGAGTACATTCTTCATGCGTTACCGGAGATATTTTCGGTTCAAAAAGATGCGATTGCGGCGACCAACTGCACGAAGCCATGCGCATGGTTGAACGCGAAGGAAAAGGATGCGTTTTATACATGAACCAGGAAGGTCGAGGCATCGGTTATTTTAATAAAATTAAAACCTACAAACTGCAAGAACAAGGTTACGATACGGTGGAAGCCAATCACAAACTCGGTTTTGACGATGATGAACGCGATTACGGCGTCGGTGCACAGATTTTAAGAGATTTGGGTATTTGCAAAATCCGACTGATGACCAACAATCCGGTAAAACGTGCCGGTTTGGAAGGTTACGGTTTGGAAATTGTGGAAGTTGTTCCGATTGAAGTTGAAACCAATCCGCATAACCATTTTTATATGGAAACAAAAAAAGTGAA
>JANTGL010000199.1 GCA_024762915.1 Bacteroidales bacterium
TTTAAAATCGTTTTGTTCAAAACCCAAACCTTTTAAAGTTTTTTCAACTTCGCCGTGGACGGAATTTCCGCCGAGCAAACGAAATTGCTCTTCCTTTTTATTCAGTTGTTCAATTAAATTTAAATATGCATCGCTGTGATAATCCTCTCTTTCCGCTAATTGTTTTCCGATATTTTCAAGTTGTTTTTCGAGAGTGAAAATTTCTGAAAATGCCGTAAATGTTTCTTCCAAAACGGTTTTCCCTTCCGGATAGGTCATTTGTTGCGGGAGATAACCGATTTTCATTTCGGAAGGAACTGATACACTGCCTCCGTCAACTTCTTGCAATCCGCTCATAATTTTCATTAAAGTGGATTTACCCGCACCGTTTTTTCCGGTTAAACCGATGCGATCTTTTTTGTTTACGACAAAAGAAATATTATCAAGCAAGGTTTTCCCGCTGAAGGCAAGTGTTATGTTATTTACTGAAACCATTTATAATTTAGAATGTCGGCAAAGATAAAATTTTCCGGTAAAATTTATAGCTTGATTTGAAATCATCGGATGAATACAACTGTACGTTTTGTCATGATTTTTGCTTTTTTCGAGCAAAAATTCCGCCAAAACTTGTTTATTATTTTCTTGTTACCCCGCATTCCGCTTTGCTTCATACGGGGTTATTTACATTTAACCCCTTCGGGGTTTTAATCATATTAAATCTAAGATGTTTCATACCGCCTTTTCTCACGTTCAATAATTTTAATGAATTTTTCGGGAACAGTTAAGGCAAATTTTAAAACTTCATTCGTAATCGGATGACTAAAAGCTAATTCCGTTGCAGAAAGAAAAAGACCTTTTCCTATAAAGACCGGTAAATTTGCATGATACAGTTTATCTCCGAGAATCGGAAATCCGGATTTCTCACAATGAATGCGCAATTGATGTGTTCTTCCGGTATGCGGAAACAGTTTTATTAAAGATAAATGTCCGTTTCTTAATGATTTTTCACTTCGAATACATTCAAATTCCGTGAATGCATATTTGTCTTCAACAGGAAAATTAATTTTGCCTTTTTTAGGAGGTGTTCCGACAACAACGGCATAATAGGTTTTCTTTACTTGCTTTTCTTCAAATTGTTTTCCGAGGCGGATTCTTGCTTGTTGGGTTTTTGCAATTAACAACAATCCGGAAGTTTGATTGTCCAAACGATGAACCGGCAAAGGAATTTCCAATGCATCTTTCCCATCGGACTTTTTTAAATTATACGGCAAAGCATTTTGCACTGTTTTAAAATAATTTCCGCTGACGCTTATTCCTGCCGGTTTATTAATTACGGCAATAAAATCATCTTCATAAATTATAGGAAGTTTCAATTTGAATACTTTTCGAACAGTAGGTTTTTCTTCAAGAAGTTGTATAATTTGTCCGGTTTTTATAATTGTTCCCGTACGGCAAACTTGTCCGTCAATCCTGAACCTTTGCTTTTTCAGAGCATTTTTAACACCGGATTTTGTCTCAAAAAAAGAAAATTCTTTTAAAATGTAATCCGCAGCTCTGACGAGTTCGGTAATTTCTTCAGTTACGGTATGATTTTCGATAATTTTCAAGAGAATAAATAATCAAACACTCCGAACAATTTCAAAGATGCCAAAAATAAAACTACCAATAAAACATATCGAACAAATTTAGGTCCCCAATCTACTGCAAATCTGCTTGCAATAAACGCACCCGCCATATTACCGCCGGCAAGGATCAATCCTATCTTATAATCAACGGCATCGTTGTAAATGAATATCGATAAGGCAAATACGGTGTACAACAATATAATAAATCCTTTCACCGCATTTGCTTTTACCAAATCAAAACCGGCACCCAATACCAAACCGGCTAATAAAAATAACCCGACTCCGGCTTGAATAAATCCGCCGTAAATTCCTACAAAAAATAATACGATAAATTGAACGAAAGTCGGCTTTGTTTTTAAATCTTTCGCTTGTTCACGCAACCACATTTTCGGTTTAAAAATTAACAGGAGAAACATAAAAACCAAAATACCGGCAATTATTTTTTCCATTAAAGCATCGCTTATTTTTACGGCAACAGAAGCACCGACTACGGCACCTATAATTGCAGGAATTGTCAACCAAACGGCTTCTTTAAATTCAAAAACTTTTTGCTTTTTAAAACTTGTAACACCTACTGCATTTTGCAATAAAATTGCAATTCTGTTTGTGCCGTTAGCCACATTTGCAGGCAAGCCCAAAGAAATCAGAAAAGGCAAAGTCAGCAATGAACCGCTTCCGGAAAGGGTATTGACAAAACCGACAAAAATCCCTAATAATACAAGTTCTGTTATTTCAATCCAAGTCATCAGTCTATTTCAATTATCATTTCTTCAGAAGATTTACGAACTTTTTTATAATATTGATATTTGTCGTCTTTGTGTCGGTATCCGATTGCTGCAACCACAACAGAACGTAAATTATAATCCGGTAAATTTAATATTTTGTCATATTCTTCCGGAACGAAGCCGCCTATCGGGCAGGAATCAACGTCCTCATCGGCACAAGCAATTAAAAACGTTCCGAGGGCTAAATAAGCTTGTTTTGAAGCCCAATTATAAATTTCATCATCTGTTTTAGAAGAAAATGATTTCACTAACATTTCTTTGAAACTTTTTAACTTTTCGACATCCGAATTTCGAGCTTCGGCAGTTAATTTTATAAAATTATCGATAAACTTTTCGTCAATATCCGTTCGAGCAGCAAAAATTATTACATGCGATGAATCGGAAACATTTGTTTGCCCGTATGAAGCAGCGACTAATTTATCTTTTAAATCTTGATTTTTAACAACAACGGTCATATAAGGTTGCAATCCGTATGAAGTCGCTGAAAGATTTGTTATTTCAAGAATTCTGTTTAATGTTTCAGAATCAACTTTTTTACTTGTATCAAATTGTTTGGCGGCATAGCGCCAATTCATTATTTCTTTTAAATTCATTTTAAAATTTTTATTTAACTATTAGTCATCCTTATACATTTTGTCATTATTTTTGATCTGAGCATCAAAAATACCGCCAAAACTTATATCTCATTTTTTTATTCTCCGTCTTAAAAGACGGAGCTAAAAATTTCGCTGTTGTTATTTTTTTCTGATTATTCTCCTATTTATTTAAAATTAATTACAATCAATATAAATCATCATTAATAAAAGGTATCAGAGCCAAAATAACGGCTTCCGAATAATATTTTGCTCGAGAAATTAAATTATCGGTTAAAATCCCGACAGCACCTGTTTTCTTTTTTGAATCTTTTTGTTTGAAAACAATATCATCTGCATCACCAAGTTCATATCCTTTTTCCAGCAAATTTGTTATTTTTTTCGGTAAAAAGAAACTTCCCGTACGTGCTTTTCCGGTTTTATTTCCCGAAATAATATAAATCCATGCAAAAGCTTCGGTTCCGTGTGCATTTTTTTCAATACCGCCTTCAATTCCTATCATAAAATCGGCATCGGAAATTTTAGTTTGAATATTTTTTGCTCTGTTTTTTGCTCCCGTATATGTCTCTTCATTTCCCAATGGTTGATCAGGAACTTCGGAAGCAACCGACATACTTTTAATATTAAAATTCACATCGGGAAATACTTTTGAAAAAGCAAATTTAACGGCTTCAATTTTGACAGGGCTTTCAGATGCAATTGCAATCTTCTTTATCATAAAATAAAATTACTATGATTTCTTTCGATTTTGATCAAAAGCTTTTGCTTTTTTATTAAAAACAATCAAAAATATAATGAAAATACCCAAGAAAATAAAGATAAGACTATTTATTATCAAAGCTGTTTTTATATTCACAATTTCGGATTTCGGCACATAAAAATCTTCAACAATTTTCACTTGATTCAGATTTTGCAGTTTCTTTATTAATTTTTCTTTAAGAGAAAATAGCATCACACTTTCACTGGAAAAAGAATTTTCATTAAAAATTATGAAATCATTAAACTTTCCGTTTTTCAAGAATTTTGTTTGCATACTGTCCAATTCTTTTGTCTTAATATCAATCTTTTGAATAATATTTATCAACATTAAAGAATCTTCGGAAATTTGTGATTTAATATATGCGTTATTATTTATTAAATATTCAATTCCTTTTCCCAAACTATTATATACGTCTTGATTTGAAGACCTTGCATTTATTTTTACAATATTTCCGTGGGCTTCCCCTTTTTCTGTTTTATAGAAAGAAGAAATACCTTTAAGTCCTTTCAAATCTTCCTTTTTCAAATTCATCTTCCTTGCCAGAATGTCAAGATTCTTACTTTTAATTAACTCATTAGCTTGACTTACAATGCCGGTAATCACTTCTGCCGGATTTTTCTCGTAACGTTTACTGAATTCTTTAAATGTAACGGCATACATATAATTATCATTCTGCTTTGCATATACAATCATTGATGAATTGTATGATTTAACGGATGATTTATTCTTAATAAAGGTAAAAATAATTGCTGCAAGAACGGAAATAATTAAAATCCACCAATATTTTTTTAAATAAAGATAAATTTTTATTAATAATTCCAATAAATCAATTTCATTTTTGTTATTTTCCATTTTTCAGTTTTTTTGCAAAAGAAACTAAAATTTTATTATCGTAAAAATAATGTTTATTTGCAGTATTTGAATATAAGATCATCAGCTTTATTGTAATTCATTGATTTTGATTTCTTTAAATCCTCACAAGCTTCTGCATATTTATAAAGTTTTATTTCTGCCATGCCTTTTTTATACCAGACTTCAGCTAATTTAGGATTTAAATCCAATGCCATAGAATAAGAATTAACCGCTGATATATAAGTTTTTGTTTTCAAATAAGAATCGCCGCAAGAAATAAAATATTCAGATTTTGAATCATCTTTTTCAATCGACCGATTAAAATCTTCCAAAGCAGCAATATTCTCATTATTTGAAAAATGTATTTTTCCCGATAAATAATATGCTTCGGCATTATCGGGGAAAAATGATAAAAACAAATTTATGCTTTGTTTTGCTACCGAATATTCTTTTAATTCAATTTCATTCTTTGTCTTATTTAAAAGAATTTCCGGATTGTAATACTTGTCAGCAATTATCTCATTATAAACACTTTCTGCCTTTTTATTTTTTTTCAATAAATTCAAAGCATCTGCTGCTTTTGTTTTGTAAGTCAAATTATGTTTTTTTATTTCAGAAGCTTTCAAATAAGCTGTTGCCGCATTTTTATAATCCTTAGTTAAGAACAACAAATCACCTCTTAGCTCATATGCTTTATGACGTTTTTTATTTTTTATTATCAACTTATCGAGGATATCAAACGCCGTTGCATAATCCTCTTTAGAAATCTGATATTTTGCTTCATCAAGTTTCTTTTCATAGCTGTTATAATAATTTTCTTTCCATAAATTAATCCAAGCATTACTGTTATCAATTTGAGTAAAAGCAGGCATTAATTTT
>JANTGL010000200.1 GCA_024762915.1 Bacteroidales bacterium
TCAAGTCATCATCATAAATTGAAACATTTGTTCCCCCGAGAGCTGCAATTCGTGCCGAATTTGTTAAATTCAAAAAATCATAAACCCCTTTACCGCCAATCTGAGCGGAAAGAAAAAGGGGAAAAAATATCAAAATAATAAAAAATAGTTTTTTCATTTATTATAAAATATGACTGTTTTTGAAGTTGAGGTTGTCTGAAAAGTTCGGTTAGTCATGCTGAACTTGTTTCAGCATCTTTATAAATCACTGAAATTTTGTTTGTTGAGATTCTGAACCCGAAGGCTCAACGAAGTTAAACGAGTTCAGAATGACACCTCTGCTGACTTTTTAGACAGCCACAACTATATTTTAATTTTAAAACATTCAACTAATTCATGCAAATATAACTTTTTTTAATTCCGACTTGTTCATTAGTTTTGCAAAACCGGAATATTAAATTTTAAACGATGAAAATTAAAAGAAATTTTATACCTCAGGATTTTATTCTGAAAAATAAAGCAGATATTCTTCCTTTTTTGAAAGATTTAAAGGAAAGAGAAATAAATTCCGTTGAGGATTTGAAAAATTGGTGGGCTGATAAAAGCGAAGCGGAGGCGTTTTTAGAAGAAGATATGGCTTGGCGATACATTAAAATGACTTGCAATACCGAAGATGAGAAATTAGCCGAAGATTTTAACTTTTTTGTGACAGAAATAGAACCTTTGGTATCGGAATATGCCGATATCTTTGACGAGAAACTGTTGGAATGTTCTTTTTTAAATGAGCTTGATAAAGAAACTTATGATATTGCCCTAAGAAAAGTAAAACGTTCAAAAGAACTTTTCCGAAAAGAAAATATCCCTTTATTTTCCGAATTGCAACAAAAAGAACGTGAATTCGGAAGCATCTCCGGAGCCATGACCGTCACTTATAAAGGTGAAGAAATGACCTTGCAAAAAGCCGGGAATTTCTTAAAAGATACCGACAGAAGGGTGCGAAAAGAAATTTTTGAACTTATTCACGAACGGAGAATTCAAGATGTTGAAAAACTTGATGCTTTACTTTCCTATTTAATTGAAAAGAGGCAAAAAGTTGCCGAAAATGCCGGATTTGATAATTATCGGGATTATATGCATCAAGCTTTGAAACGTTTTGATTATTCGATTGACGATGTGATTTCCTTTCATAATTCAATTAAAGAAACCTTTTTACCTTTGGTGAACGACATTGATGAAAAGCGAAAACAAAAACTGGCTTTTGATACTTTAAAACCTTATGATACAGCTGTTGATCCGGATTTAAAACCTGCATTAAAACCGTTTAAAGACGGCAACGAATTAATTGACAAAGCCATTGAGGTATTTACAAAAGTGCGTCCGCAATACGGCGAATATCTGAAAATTATGAAAGAAAATTCGTATTTGGATTTGAATTCGCGTAAAGGAAAAGCTCCGGGCGGATATAATTATCCGCTTTACGAAAGTAATATTCCTTTTATTTTTATGAATGCTACCGGCAATCAGCGCGATTTGGAAACCATGATGCACGAAGGCGGGCATGCCGTTCATTCGTTTTTAAGCAGCAATTTGGAGTTGGTTGATTTTAAAGAGCTTCCTTCGGAAGTTGCCGAATTGGCATCGATGTCGATGGAATTAATTTCATCGGAATATTGGGATGTGTTTTATGATAATGAAGATGATTTAAAACGTGCAAAACGAACACATCTTGAAGGTGTGCTGAATGTTTTACCGTGGATTGCAACCGTTGATAAATTTCAGCAATTATTATATTTAGCTCCGCATCATACGGCAGAGGAACGAAAAGATATTTGGATGCAAGTTATAAATGAATTCGGCAGTTCGGTTGTTGATTGGTCGGCTTATGAAAGATATCGTTCGGTATTGTGGCAAAAACAAATGCATATTTTTGAAGTACCGTTTTATTATATTGAATACGGAATTGCGCAACTCGGTGCGGTTGCGATTTGGCGAAATTTTAAAAATAATCCCGAAAAAGCTCTTGATGATTATGAAAATGCATTGAAACTCGGCTATTCAAAACCCATTCCCGAAATTTATAAAACAGCCGGTATTGAATTTAATTTCAGTAAGGAATATATTGCCGAATTAATGCGTTTTGTAAAACAAGAATTGGAAAAGTTGTAAGTCGCCTCTCCCGAGGCGACATCTTTACAAAAGGAAAGTCGGAAAATGATAGGTCGTCTCTTCAGAGGTGACAAATGTAGGTCGTCTTTTCCAAGGCGACAATTATAAGTCGTCTTTCTCAAGGCAACATATTTCCCGAAGAGAAATAAAAAAAAATAATTCCCTTTTCTGATGTAAAAGTTAGCAATATAAATCTGCTGTCAATTAATCCGCAAATGCAAAAATTTGTCAATAAATCTTTTTTATTAAATTTACAATTTTTTAACAGATTTTCTGTTTATAGAATATTCACATCAAAACACATGAGAAGATTAGTTGCAACTTTATTTGTCGGTTTGTTTATTACAAGTGCTTTATTCGCACAAAAATTCGATGATGTCCCGAATTTAAAAATGTATGACCACAAACGCTTTCATTTCGGTTTCACCGTCGGATTGAATACCTCTGATTTTTACATTCGTAATTCGGATAATTTTTTTGATACGGCACAAATTAAGCAAGTTTATAATATTGAAAACTATCAGCAACCCGGTTTTCATCTCGGACCGATTTCAAATTTACGATTGGGAAAATATTTAGATTTGCGTTTGTTAATGAACTTGACATTTACCCAACGCGATATGCATTACCTTGTTTTGAAAGAAAATCAAGACGGAGAACAATATTTTGATACTCATGTGATGAAACTGTCATCGACTTTTTTGCAACTTCCTTTGCTGTTGAAATACAAGCAAGAGCGTATTAATAATTACCGTTTTTATGTCATCGGAGGTGTTGATCCTACATTGGATTTGGCTGCAAAGAAAAAAATTCCGGAAGAACAAATGCCGATGATACGTTTGGTACAGCCGGATGTATATGCTGAGATAGGTGCCGGAATTGATTTCTATTTACCGTATTTCAAATTCTCACCCGAACTGAAATTTGGTATCGGTTTTAATAATGTTGCCGTTGCTGATAATACGGAATATACCGGAGCCATGAAATATATGAAATCAAAAGTTTTTATGCTTTCCTTTCATTTTGAATAATAAAATAATAATCGTAATTTTGAATTTGTATGAAGGAAAAGGAAAAAATATTACAAATTCTCAGTAAAAAAAAATCAATTTTGAGAAATTACGGTATAAAGCGTATCGGTCTTTTCGGGTCATATTTAAAAAATGAACAAAATACTGAAAGTGATCTCGATATTTTAATTGATTTCTTTCCTGAAAAAGAAACTTTTGATAATTTTATGAAAATTTGTGAAATATTAGAAGATACTTTTCCTGCTTATAAACTTGATATTGTAACAAAAAACGGCTTAAGCAAATACATAGGTTCGTATATATTAAAAGAAACAGAATATGCCTAAAAATTATATTGAATTTTTAAAACACATATCTGACGAATGTAAATATTTAATCGGAATTGTTTCTTCAGGAATAACAAAACACGATTTGCTTGAAGATGAAACCTTAAAAAGAGCTGTAGTCAGAAGTTTAGAAATAATAGGAGAGGCAACTAAGAAAATACCGGCTGATATCAAATACAATTGGGATAATATAAATTGGAAGAATATGGCAGGAATGAGAGATAAATTAATTCATGATTATTTCGGAATAAATTATTCCATAGTTTGGGATGTTATTAAAAATAAAATTCCTGAATTGTCTGATCAGATTGAAGAAGTTTTAAAAGAAAATCACTAAAATATTAAAATTAACATAAAAAAACCTTCATTGTAATTAACTTTGAAGGTTTTTTATTGAAACCTGAATATGCAAAAAATAATAAATTTATCATTATCTCCGAAAAGAGCTTCGGATGAGAAATATTACAAGCACGATGCAGCAGAATTTCTTCATATTGACGAAGAAGAAATAACTTCTGTTGAGATTTTGAGAAAATCGATTGATGCACGTAAAAAATTCGTTAAAGTTAATTTGCAGTTGGAAGTTTGGTGGGGAGAGTCGCCTAAAAAAGAGCAATTTGAATTAAAATTGAATAATGTCTCCGGTAAACCTGAAATAATTGTCATAGGAGCCGGACCGGCAGGATTATTTGCCGCATTAAGATTAATTGAAAAAGGGCTGAAGCCCTTGATTTTTGAAAGAGGCAAAGATGTAAAAGAACGCAAAAAAGATATTCAAAAGATAAATACGAATAAAGGATTAGATTCAAATTCGAATTATTGTTTCGGTGAAGGCGGAGCAGGAACTTTTTCTGACGGGAAGTTATACACCCGTTCCAAAAAACGCGGTGACGTAAAACGTATTCTGGATATTTTGCAGCTTCACGGTGCGCCGAAAGATATTTTGTCGGATGCACACCCGCATATCGGTACCAATAAATTACCCGGAATAATAGTTAAAATAAGAGAAACGATACAAAATGCCGGCGGAGAGATTTATTTTAATACGCGAATTGATGATTTTGTTATAGAAAATGATGAAATTTCAGGTATTATTACACAAACCGGTGAAAAAGTTTTCGGAAAAGCCGTGATTTTGGCAACCGGACATTCGGCAAGGGATATATATGAAATTTTACATGAAAAAAATATTCTTCTTGAAGAAAAGTCCTTTGCAATGGGCGTGCGTGTTGAACATCCGCAGGGGCTGATTGACAGCATTCAATACAGTTGTAAGGTTCGCAGCGATTATTTGCCTGCCGCGGCTTATAATTTGGTTTCGCAAGTGCAGGGCAGAGGCGTGTATTCGTTTTGTATGTGCCCCGGCGGATTTATTGTTCCGGCGGCAACGGCACTCGACGAAATTGTTGTTAACGGGATGTCGCCTTCAATGCGAGATTCGAAATTTGCCAATTCCGGTATGGTCGTTGAAATTCGCACGGAAGATTTTCCCGAAAAAGAAAAATACGGAGTGCTTGCCGGATTAAAGTATCAACAAAATCTGGAGAAACTTGCGTTTCAAAACGGCGGCAGAGGATTGGTTGCACCGGCACAACGATTAAATGATTTTGTTAACGGCAAAATTTCGGCGTCTTTGCCGGAAACATCGTATCATCCCGGGATTGTTTCATCACCTTTGCATTTTTGGTTACCCGAACATATCGGAAAACGATTGCAGGAAGGTTTTAAAGTTTTCGGGAATAAAATGCGGGGATATATAACAAACGAAGCAGTTGTACTGGGTGTTGAAAGCCGAACATCATCACCGTTACGAATTCCGAGAGATAAAGCCACTTTTCAACATCCGCAAATAAAAAATTTATATCCTTGCGGGGAAGGAGCCGGATATGCCGGAGGCATTATTTCGGCTGC
>JANTGL010000201.1 GCA_024762915.1 Bacteroidales bacterium
TCGGAAATTCGATTACGGAAGGGTATGATTTAAAGACTTTTTTACCGAATTACAATCCGGTTAACAGAGGTATTTCCGGGGATCACATTGACGGGCTGATTGAACGACTTGACATAAGCCTGGGAGATGCCGAGAATGTGAAATTGTTTATTTTAATAGGAATTAACGATATCGGTGCAGGACGACCTGAAACAGCCGTAAAACAGCTTTATGAAGAATTGACGGAAGCTGTTTTGAAACGAACAAAGTATGACGTATACTTACAATCAATAATACCGACTGCAGCCGGACAAAAAAACTGTCCGCCCGAAGTGATTATTAATGTCAACACATACATAAAAGAATTGGCAACAGAAAACAATCTGAATTTTGTAAACGTATACCCGCTTTTTCTGAAAGAACATACGAAATACCTTTCTGATAAATATACAACAGACGGACTGCACCTCAATGAAGAGGGCTATAAAATTTGGACGGAGCACCTGAATAAAACGGTTTTTAATAAATAATTAAAAATTATAATTAATTTTGACAGATTCTTTTATTAATAAACTGAAGCCATCTTTATTAATTGTTAATTCATGATATTTAAAGGAAAAAGAAAAACAGCCGCAATTGTTAGTCTTAAAAATATTGAGAATAACCTGAAACATATAAAAAAAACAATCGGGAAAAAGAAAATTTGTGCAATCGTAAAAGCAGATGCATACGGACACGGGGCTCTTGCTGTTTCCGAACATTTATTACAATCCGGTTTGGTTAATTATTTCGGTGTAGCAACGGTTGAAGAAGGTATTGAATTAAGAAATGCCGGAATTGAAACACCGATTCTTTTTCTGGGAATAACATTTCCCGATCAATTTGAGTTGTCAATAAAAAATAATCTAACCGTTACGGTCGGCAGTGCGGAAGATCTTATTGAATTAAATAAAGTTGCGGAAAAGCTAAATAAGCAAGCAAAATTCCATTTGATTACAGATACCGGAATGGGCAGAATAGGGGTAAGGCCCGAAGAATATCAGAACATAACACAAGCATTGATTAAATCGAAGAAGCTAAATTTTGAAGGCATTTTTTCTCATTTTTCCGATTCTTCAAATAACGAATATTCCGAATTGCAGATGGAAAAGTTTAAAACTGCCGTTGAATATTTTGAACAGGCAGCAGGGAAAAAATTATTAAAACACATGGCAAACAGCGGAGCAATTTTAAATTTGCCGGAATCATATTTTGATATGGTTCGCCCTGGAATTATTTTATACGGCTATAAACCCTATGACAATTATAAAGATTCCGAGTTTTTTAAGGCCGGAATGACTTTCCGCACGGAAATTTCGTTTATTAAACAGGTTGAAAAAGGAACTGTAATTTCTTACGGAGCCGATACGCTAACAGATGAAAATTGTAATATTGCAACGGTTCCCGTCGGATATGCAGACGGTATTTCCAGGTCTTTATCCGGTAAAATGAAGTTTAAAATTAACGGCAAGTTTTACAACCAAATCGGAAAAATAACCATGGATCAAATAATGATTAATTTAGGACAAGATTCATATAACCCCGGAACGGAAGTTATAATTATTGATTTTGATTCGTATACGGCTGATGATTATGCCGATTTAGCGGGAACAATTCCTTATGAAGTAACTTGTAACGTCAGTAAAAGAGTTGTTCGATATTATATAAAATAAAGAAGCTTGCCGGGTCACGAAAATATTTGTACTTTAGTTGTTTAATTACACATTAAGAAAACATCAAAATGATAACAATTCCATTATTAGAAGCTTGTGTTGCAATCGGAGGTAAAACGAACAAAGAAATCTCCCCGATTGACTATGTTTCGAATGTTACTCAAAATTCAAAAGAAGTTAAAGACGGAACACTTTTCGTGGCTTTAAAAGGAAATAAAGTCGACGGGCACAGTTTTATTAAAGAGGCGGAAAATTCCGGAGCTGTTGCCGCCGTAGTTGAATATGAGGTGCCGGATATTAAAATCCCTCAATTTATTGTTCCGTCAACGGTTGAAGCATTGGGACATTTAGCCCGAATTTGGTGCGGGAGATTAAACATTCCCGTAATTGCCGTTACCGGAAGTGTCGGAAAAACAAGCACGAAAGAGTTGATAGCCTTTACTTTAAGCCAAAAATATAAAACACACAAAAGCCGTAAAAATTACAACAATCAATTGGGTGTCCCGATTGAATTATTACGACTGGAAAGGCACCACGAATGTTCGGTTGTTGAATTCGGGATGAGAAATACAAATCAAATCAATTATCTTTCTCGAATTGCAAGACCCTCGTATTCCGTGATTACAAATATCGGTATGTCGCATATTGAAATGCTGAAAAGCCGAGAAAATATTGCTCGAGCAAAAACTGAAATTATGGAAGGCATGGACCTTAACGGCGTTCTGATTTTAAATCGAGATGACGATTTTTATGATTTCATGGCCAAAAAAGCAACATGTAAAATCATAAGTTTCGGAAAACACAAAGATGCAGATGTCAGAATTTCTGAAATTCAACTGAGCGAAAAGGCACACCCGACATTTAAATTAAACGATCTTTCAATTACCATGCATAATTGTGTGGGAAGATATCATGCTTATAATGCGGCTGCAGCTTATATTGTTGCAATGGAAACCGGGTTAAAGAAGGAAGATGCGGCGAAAAAAATATCAACCTTTAAAACACCTGAAAAAAGAGGCGTTGTCTCATTTTTAAAAAACGGAGCATTGGTATTAGACAGCACATACAGTGCTGCACCCGATTCGATTAAAGCTTCTTTGGATACCTTATCCGAGTTAACCGGACGCGGAAAAAGGACGATAGCCGTTATTGGCGAAATGGTTGAATTAGGGGAACACAGCGAAGAGGCACATAAATATATCGGAAATTTCATTGCAAAATTAAAACCTGAAATAGACTTTCTTTTTACTGTAGGTAACTATGCTCAATTCATTGGTAAAGAGTCCGACAATAAAAATTGGAAACATTTTAAAGATTCAGAATCCGTTTCAAAATATTTGATTGAAATACTTGAAAATGAAGACATTGTCTTGCTTCAAGGATCAAATAACATCAACTTGGAAAGTGTCGTTGATGATCTGGAAAAAACCTTTGGTGTAAAAGGAAAATAAAAAAACCGATTGATACTTTTCTGCATACAGATATATAAAACGACGAACCCTAATAGCTCCGTCAATACGGATGACTGGCGGAACAAAATTTCAATAAAATTTTTATAATTACCGAAAATCAAGGAATATAAAGAACAGTCGGAATGAATTTTTTTTATAAAAAGAAATACCTGATACTTTTATTTACACTTTTATTATTTTTCGGTAAAAATTGTTTTGCACAGGATTATCGTTGGTGGAATGCTAAACATAATTGGGACGGAGTTACATCTTGGAAGGATTATATTATCACAAAACCCAAATACATGGGACCCAATGCTTTACCGGTGCCGAACATTAAAAACGGAACGATATCAAAAAAAGCATATTTCCAATTTGGTTTAGAAAAACATAGTTCTTCCGGAGACAAAACAGAAAACCTATATACAGCATTATTTATTCCTCTTTACAACCATCGTGTCGGATTAAATATTGAGATTGTCCCCGTTGAACACTATAAAACGGATACGATTACAAGAGATATTAGATTTGCTCGAAATATAACCGGTGAAGGTTTTGCCGTCGGAGATTTTTATATCGGAACCTATATTCAACTAATTGAAAATAAAGAAAACCTTCCTGATGTTTTATTAACCGTAAATTTAAAAACAGCATCGGGATCAAAGATGTCAGATGCACGATATACAGATGCTCCCGGCTATTTCTTTGATTTATCTTTTGGTAAAGAATTTTGTTTAAACAAGGAAAAAAAGCACTTTATCAAACCCGGAGCAATGATTGGTTTTTATTCCTGGCAAAATCAAGGTAACGGGCAACAACAAAATGACGCTTTTCTTTTTGGACTCGGAATTGATTTTGGTTTTCAAAAATTTGACATTACAAATTCAATAGGAGGTTATATAGGATATTTGGAGGATGGGGATAAACCGGTTGTTTACAGAACAATATTGAGAAATAAATCTGATAAAATCTTTAATTACGAATTGAAATTTCAGCTTGGCCTGCATGATTACCAATATACATCTTTAAGGCTGTCTTGTATTATTGATGTATCAAAATTATTGAAAAATCATCAAAACAGAAAAACGATAAACAAAAAATAAGAAGAGCAAAAACCCTGAAATTTACTATATTTGTAATTGTAAAATTGTTTTGAGTACAGCAATTGCTCTTTATACTCATAAGCATAAAAACGAAACACTATAACATTAATCACATTAAACAAATCAAACAAATGAAAACAAGTATATCTTCAAATTTTGATGCCGGAAACATAGAAGTTCTCAGCTCGGACAATTATAAAAACATTCAACTAAACATTAGAAAAGATACGCATTCCGATTTTTTGCAGTGGTTTTATTTCAGAATGTCGGGTGCCAAAGGACAGGCTTGTAAGTTGAACATCATCAATGCCGGAGAATCGGCTTATCCCGAAGGGTGGGAAAATTACAAAACAAGAGCGTCTTATGACGGAGAAACATGGTTTTTAATTCCTACAAACTATACCGACGGAATCTTAAGTATGGAAATTACTCCCGAATTCGATTCGGTGTTTTTTGCTTACTTTGCACCGTTTTCTTACGAACAACATTTGAAATTGATACATCATGCACAAAAATCACCTTTGTGTACGTTGGAAACAATCGGACAAACCCTGCAAGGCAGACCGATTGACTTTCTTCGGATAGGAGACGGCGATAAGTCGAAGAAAAAACTTTGGGTAATTGCACGGCAACACCCCGGCGAATCAATGGCGGAATGGTTTATGTCCGGACTTATAAACAGATTGTTAAACGAAGAAGATTCCGTTTCGGTCAGTTTACTGAAAAAAGCAACTTTTTATCTGGTTCCGAATATGAATGTTGACGGAAGTATTTTAGGAAATCTGAGAGTAAATGCAAAAGGTGTTAACCTCAACAGAGAATGGGCAGAGCCGAGTAAAGAAAACAGTCCGGAGGTTTTTTATGTTAAACAAAAAATGAAGGAAATCGGAATGGATTTTAACCTTGACGTTCACGGCGACGAAGCCCTTCCGTATGTGTTTATTTCCGGTATTGAAGGCATTCCTTCTTTTGATAAAAAACTGAGCGACCTGACGGATAATTTTATGAGCACATGGAAAGCAATAAACCCGGATATCCAAGATGAACACGGATATCCTAAAAATGAACCGGGAAAAGCCAATTTAACGATTTGTTCAAAAAATTTGGGAGAAGAATTTAAATGCCTTTCTCAAACGCTTGAAATGCCGTT
>JANTGL010000202.1 GCA_024762915.1 Bacteroidales bacterium
GTTTTAAAAATCTGAGATGAAGTTGTTTTTTCGAGAATACGGTAGGGGTGAACCGCTGATAATTGTTCACGGATTGTTCGGTATGTCGGATAACTGGATATCGGTTGCGAAAAAATTGGCTTCCGATTTTAAAGTTTATCTTCCGGATATGCGAAATCACGGACAATCTCCGCATTCCCAAATTCATACTTATAAAGCAATAGGTGAAGATATTGTTGAATTTATGACGGATAATAACATAAACAAAGCACATTTTGTCGGACATTCAATGGGCGGTAAAACGGTTTTGCAATTTGCAAAAAATCACTTCGGGAAAATTCTGTCAATGACAATTGTTGACATTTCACCGAAAGCATACTTTCCTTCCGAAGCATTTTTAATGCAAGCAGTAAATCATAAATTATTGCTGGAAAAGATACGGAAAATTAATTTAAATAGTTTTAAAAATCGAAAAGAACTTACAGATTATCTTCAAAACAAGTTCGTAAATTATTTTCAATTACAACTGATCCTTAAAAACATCAAAACAGAAAATAAAAAGTTCGTTTGGAAAATAAATACAGATGCCTTGTACAATCACCTCACGGAAATGCGAAGAGAGGTAAAACCGACAGCAGAAATGCAACAAATAAAAACGCTTTTTATTTTCGGTGCCAATTCACCTTATTTCAGCAATGAAGACCAAATTTATATCAACGAAAATTTACCGCAAGCCGAAATTAAAATAATTGACGATGCGGGGCATCTTATTCACATAGAAAAACAACAAGCATTTATTAAAGTAATATCACATTTTTTGAATTCTTAGATTTGTTTCTTAAAATATTTTTTTATTTTTAACTTTTAAAAGTCTTTATGATTAAACAATTTTTGATCGCGTTTTTTTTAACTATTCTATCTGTTTATTTCACTTTTGCCCAAACAAACAATACAGATTCATTAATAGAAAAGTTAGAAACCCGTATAAATACAAACGAAAAAGTTAATATCCTTTTAATACTTTCCGAATCATTCAGAGCTCAAAACAAGTTTCAAGAATCAATCGATTATGCCGAACAAGGATTAAAACTCTTAAAGCATTTAAAAACTAAAAATAAAATTAAAGAACAATTCTTAAAAATAACAGCCGAAAGTTATTTTTTATTATCAGATTTTGAAAACAGCTTGAACTATTATAACAGATTATACAAATATGCCGGAATAAATAATTCTGAAGATTTTATTGCTTATGCACACATCGGTTTTTTGAAAAATTATTGGCAACAAGGATTATATGAAAAAGCTGCGGAAGAAGGAATAAAAGCAATTAAAATTTTCGAATCTTTAAAGGATCCTAAAAATGCAAATATCGCAAAATTAAATTTGGCATTAATTTATCTGGATATTAAAAATTATAAAACATCCGAGAAAATTTTTGATGACCTGTTAAAAGTTAAATCAAATTATAAAGATACATTTTTTATAGCCAATATATATGAAAAAAAAGGTGTCATAAAATATTATAAATCATATTTCCCTTATGCCCGCAAGTACTATCAAAAAGCGTATGATTTATATCGTATAAAAGGTGACGAATTAAGTGCTGCGGTTGAACTGGGAAATATTGCCGAAACCTACGAGAAAGAAAAAAGCTGTTTAAAAGCAATAAAATTATATAAACAAGCCATTCAAATTGAAAAAAAATATCAATATTATTCCGGAATGATTTTTTTATATGAAGCATTAGGCAGAAGCTATTCTAAAATTAAAAGATATTCCGAAGCAAAAAATTCCTACAAACAAGCACTTTTTTATATTAAAAAAACCGGAGAACACAGAGAACTTCCTAATATTTATAATATGCTCCATAATTTATATGCCGAAACAGGCAATTATAAAAAAGCATATTTTTACGCTCTGAGAAATATGCAAATAAAAGATTCTATAACCGGAGAAAACGTAAAAACCAAAATAAACAGCATCCGAATCAAATACGAAACAGAAAAAACTGAGATCGAAAATCAAAAATTAAAATCAGAACAAGAAAATCAAAAGAAAAAAAACACCGAACAATTTTTTATTATTGTTATTATTTCAGTATCATTTTTATTCATTTTAATATTTTCGGTTCTCTTATTCAGATATAATATTAAAAATAAAAAAATAAAACATATCCTGGCTGAAAAAAACACTAAATTAAATGAAGCTTATTCCAACATTAAAAAAAGTATTGATTATGCCGGAAAAGTTCAAAATGCCATGCTCTCGTCCTATACGGAAACTTTAAAAATTTTATCTGAATTTATCATTCTTTACAAACCGGCTTATACTTTAAGCGGTGATTTTTATTGGTCTAAAAAAATAAATGACACTGTATTTGTTGCCGTAGGTGACAGTACCGGACACGGAATTTCGGGAGCTTTACTTAGCATCACGGGGATGTCATTTTTAAACGAAATTGTTACGGAAGATTATATACAAACAGACGTTATTCTCAATAATTTACGAAGTAAAATTAAACATCGACTAAATCAAAAAGGCGACTTTTATGAACAAAAGGACGGTTGGGATATTTCGATTTTTTCATTAAACTTAAAAACGCTTCAAGGACAATTTTCGGGTGCATTTAATTCTTTGTACACCATTTCAGAAAAAAACAATAAAAAAACAATTACTAAATACAAAGCAGACAGGCAACCGGCAGGAATTTATTATCACGAAAAACCGTTCAAACATCAAAACTTTAAAATACAAAAAGGGGATATAATTTGGATGTTTACGGACGGGTTTCCCGATCAATATAATGACGACGGGAATAAGAAATATTCTTCAAAAAGATTTAAAGAATTATTGGTTTCAATTTCGGATAAAGAAATAAGTGAACAAAAAAATATTTTGAACTCGGAATTTACTAAATGGAAAGGAAATTTCGAGCAAGTAGATGACGTTTTAATTATGGGAATCAAGATATAAAAAAACTGCTCCGGTTAAAAGAGCAGTTTAAAAGTTTTCCTTGTTTTGATTTAGGTTTGTGTAGTTTTAAAGTTTAGATTAGTTGTTTGTTTATGTTGTTTGATATATAGATGTATACTTTTTCCGAATTCCATAATTTATTTTTATTTTATTTTACAAAAAACACTAGTAACCTGAGTTTGATATAATAAATGAAATACAGAAAGCAAATACGAAGTGAGATTTCGAGAAAAAATCATGAAGTAATAACGGGTTATTTCAAAGGTTTTTTTCTTGGAAGATTGCTTTGTATTTGCTTTCCCTTCGGGCTTTTTGAAAAATTCCTTATACTTCACCAATTTTCTTTGAACTATCCCGATAGTCCATCATAAAATTGCTTCGTCTAAGAATTTTTTCAATTAAGCTGTAATTATTTCTTATATCGAACTCAGGTTATTATACTAAAAACCAAAACTTTAAAAAATGATTAATCAACTATTTTTCAGGTCTATTTTAACAATAACAATATTATTTTTATCTTTTTCATGTAAAAAAAATAATACAGAAATTGACAGAAACGACAATGCCGTTAAATTAGAGATAAATTTATCCGGAAGCATTCAAAATCCGGCTTTTTCACCCGACGGCAAATCAATTGTTTTTACCAATTTTAAAAAAGGATACAACAAACCGCCTTCGGATTTATACATTTTCAATCTCGAAACCAACGATTTAAAACCTCTGATTACGGACGGCAGCAGCAATGTTAATTTACCCGGTGAATGTTGGAATAATACGATTAAGGCAATTATATTTTCTTCCGACAGAGAACCGCATGATGAAATTTATTCCATCTCGGAAAACGGAACAAGCGGAAATGAAATTCGCATCACAAACAGAACCGACAGTGTCGGTTATGAACCGACTTTTTCTCCGGACGGAAATTGGATTGTTTTTGAAAATCATAAACTTGATGAAGAAAAAAACGGTGTGATTACAAAATACAAACTTAACGGCACATCTGCTTACATTCATTTAACTGCTTCGGGAGAAAATTGCAAACAACCGAATTGGTCGCCGCAAGGTGATAAAATTTTATATCAGAAAGAAGAAAACGGACAATGGGATATTTGGGTAATAAATACCGACGGTACCGGCAAAACAAAAATTACCGATTTCAGCGGTAACAAAACCGATGCTGTTTTTTCACACGACGGACAATACATTATTTTCAGTTCGGAAAATGATGATGTAAAGCTTGCCAACATTTATAAAGTTCCCGTGTCGGGAGGAAATCCGATACGATTAACAAATTTTGACGGTTATGACGGTGCTCCTTCAATTTCACCGGACGGAACAAAATTAGCGTTTGAATCCTCATCATCAGATCCGGATAAAAGTGACGGAACAAGTCTTTGGTTATTAAATTTAACCGATAAATAATATCTTTGCATTGAGGAATTCCGAAAATGAAAGAAAACACACGAAAAAGCATAAAAAATTGGGCTGCCGACGATCGTCCGCGAGAAAAATTGCTGACAAAAGGAATTGAAACTTTATCGGATGCCGAGCTTATTGCTATTTTAATCGGTTCGGGAAACAGAAACGAATCGGCAGTTGAATTGTGCAAACGTATTCTTGCCGACAATAATCATAACTTAAATGAATTGGCAAAGTTAAGCATTTCCGACCTGCAAAAATATAAAGGTATCGGAGAAGCAAAAGCCATTTCAATCGTTGCAGCTCTGGAGCTGGGAAAGCGAAGAAATATTTCGGAAGTTATTGAACGTAAGCAAATTAAAAGCAGTAAAGATATTTTTGAAATTTTCGGTCAGAAATTAGGCGATTTACCCTATGAAGAATTTTGGCTTATTATTTTAAACCGTGCCAATAAAATTATTGAAATGAAAAGGATAAGTGCCGGCGGTGTTTCCGGAACGGTTACCGATATTAAAATTATTTTAAAAGCTGCAATCGAAAAAACGGCATCCGGTATAATTGTTTGTCATAATCATCCTTCGGGAAATATAAAACCGAGCAGTGCTGATATTAATTTGACAAAAAAGCTGAAATCGGCTTGTGAATTAGTTGATATTTCTTTTCTCGACCATTTGATTGTGAGTTATAATCAATTTTACAGTTTTGCTGATGAAGGGGTAATTTAATTATGAATTATAAGTTATGAATTAAGGAAAAAAGATTGATGAGAGATTGAATGAGATTGATGTCAGATTGAATAAGATTAAAATATATAACATTAAAAAACAACTAAACAATTAAACACTAAACAACTAAACAATTAAACACTAAACAACTAAACACTAAACAACTAAACACTAAACAACTAAACACTAAACAACTAAACACTAAACAACTAAACACTAAACAACTAAGCAACAAACAGCTAAACATTAAACAAAAAATGCCCGATATTCGCATCATAAAAAACGAAGATATTGA
>JANTGL010000203.1 GCA_024762915.1 Bacteroidales bacterium
TTCCTTCGCGGTCTATTGATGTTAAAATAATTTCGCCGGCACCCTCATTTTCAAGCATTTTTACGTAGTCGGTAATTTTTTGCTTAATTTTATTTTTGCCCGATGTTGTGTAACAAACATATTTCCCGAACAGATCTTTACGCACATCAACCGAGACTACGGCACACTGATTTCCGTATATTTTTGCAACCTCGCCTATCAATTGCCGATTTGCGATTGCTGAAGAGTTTAAAATAACTTTTTCAACACCAATTCCGATAATGCGTTTTACTTGCTCAATATTTTTGATGCCGCCTCCGTAGCCGAGCGGCATAAAACATTCCGATGCAATTTCTTCGATTTTATTATAATCGGGTTCTTTGCCGAGTTTTGTTGCTTCGATGTCGAGAAATACAAGTTCGTCAACTTCTTTTTCGTTAAAAATTTTTACGGCATTGATAGGGTCGCCGATGTAGTTCAGTTTTTTAAATTTAATGGTTTTAACCAAACCCCTGTTTTGAAGCAAAAGCACCGGTATTACTCTGATTCTTTTCATTTCTGTTTTTACTTAGAAAATTAGTAAATTCTGCCAAATATTTCATAAAAAGTTTAGTGCTTTTTACTAAATTACTTTAAAAATATTACATAATAAATTCCAAATAATTATCTTTATTGATTAATTTAAACGTTGAATTCCGGTAGTTTTTTTGCCACTGTGGCGGTATTTTAATTTTCTTTTTTGTGTATTTTATTTCGTAAGCATCAAGTTTATCGTCAATTTCTTCAATCCAATCAATTTCTTGTTGCGAGTATGTTCGCCAAAAAAATGTTTCGGCAAATATCTTATTGTATGACAAATATTTAACACGTTCAGAAATTATATAATTTTCCCAAAGTTGTCCTATATCGTTACGCAAATCAATATCATTAAAATTATTTATAACAGCATTACGAACACCGTTATCAGCAAAATAATATCGCGACATTTTACTAATTTCGTTTCGTTTATTATTACTGAAAGCTTTAATTTCAAAAATTACAAAAACTTTTTTTAGCAAATCAATGTATCGTTCAACTGTATTTTTGCTGATTCCTATTTTTCCTGCAATTTCGTTCAAAGAAACTTCGCTGCCCACCTGAAACGATAATAATTTTAAGATATTAAACAATTTATCGGAATTTTTAATATTATCGAGTATTAAAATATCCTTTAAGAGATACGAATTTATGAGTTCGTAAAGATATTCCCGTTTTTCATCGTAACTTTTGTAATGAAAAATTTCGGGATAACTTCCGTAAAGCAATCTTTCGGGGAATCTTTCATAAGTTTCAAAATAATTTTCGTATTCTGACAGTTCAGATTGAGCCATCGGGAAAATGCGAATTGTTTTTTTTCTGCCCGTAAGCGGTTCGCCAAGTTTATTTGACAAATCAAATGCCGACGAACCTGTTGCAATTATTTTCAAATCGGGTATATTATCGTATATTATTTTCAAAATATGTCCGATATTTTCAATGTTTTGAGCTTCGTCAATAATGAAAATTTTACTGTTTCCGATAATTTTTTTGTATTCTTCTGTTGTTTTGTTTTGCAACAATCTTGTTGTTTTGTAATCGTCGCCGTTAAGAAAAAGCGTATTTTTTACTTTATTTCTTAATTTTGATAAAATATAAGTTTTTCCGGTTCGCCTTGCTCCGAGCAAAATTATAACTTTATTTGTCTGTTTATTAACAGGTTTTATTAATTCAGTCAGGATTTTCCTGTTAAAATCATTTTTCATCGCAGATTATTTTACTGACAAAATTAATGTAAATTTTATCAATATCAAAATTAATTAGTATTAAATTTGTCAATCGGCTGACATAATTAATATAAATTTCGTCAATTAACCGACAGAATTAGTATAAATTATGTCAGTTTAAAAAAGTTAAATAACATATAATCAAAGCATAAACGTATTAAAACAAAGCAACAAAATTCCTCAATACTTGCATTCCGAATTTGTGGCTTTTTTCGGGGTGAAATTGAATGCCGAGAATTAAGCTTAAAGGCTTGATCGGGATCTTTAATTTTATCTTAAATTATTGATTTTGGGCTGTTTTTTTGGTAATGACATATATTCTATACCCTTTATTTATATGTTCTTCTGTTGGGGCAGATCCATTAAAGTCAGTCTCTGTAACTAATAAGCTGTTATTACTTCTTGATTTTCAGCAACAAATCTAAATCACTTTTGATTTTCTGAGAAACAAATCTTATATCGAACTCAGGTTAACACTTATTGCATAAAATTAATATGTTATTTTTTTCAACAAAAAATCCAAAATCTTTTGAGTTGATTCTTTAAGGGTTAATTCGTTTGTATTTACGATAATATCCGGATTTTTCGGTATTTCAAAAGGCGATGAGATTCCCGTAAAGTTTTTTAATTCTCCGCTTCGTGCTTTTGCATACAGTCCTTTGGTGTCTCTTTGTTCGCAAATTTCAATGGGTGTGCTGACAAAAACCTCAATCAAATGTTCTTTTCCGATAATGCTTTTTGCCATATCACGCGATTCTTTTGTCGGACTGATAAAACAGTTTATGGCAATCACACCGCAATTTAAGAACAATTTGGTTACTTCGGCAATTCTTCGGATATTTTCAACGCGGTCTTCTTCGGTAAATTTTAAGTTTCTGTTTATGCCCGAGCGGATGTTGTCGCCGTCCAAAATTTGTGTTAAAAAACCGCGATTAAACAATTCTTTTTCAACGGATGCACCGAGTGTTGTTTTTCCTGAGCCCGATAATCCGGTAAACCACAAGACCTTGGCTCGTTGTTTCAGGAGTTTTTCTTTTTGTTGCTTATTAATTATCTGGTCGAATACCGGATGAATGTTATTCGGATTATGCATCTGAGATTAAGATTTTAAGGTTAGTTAAGGCGATGCAAATATATAAAAAAAATAAACAGTTGTATTTAAAAAGATGGTTGTGAATTTAAAATTACAAGCGTACGAGTTTTAGCAAAAGACTTAAAGACAAAAAAGAAGTTATTTCAGAAGACATTAAAATTCGGAAACAATTTGTTCCATTTTTATTTTGACATCATTCCAGCGAACATTATTGAACATTATCGGCTGTTCATTTTTTCTGCATCGTTAAAATATGTTAAACTTTTCAGTACTAAAAATTGTGACCCGTCAGGGTATTTTTTCAGATAAAAATCCGGCATTTTTTTGAGAGAAAATACGACTGATAAAAAGCAGATGTCTATAAAATCTTTTTTATTTCCTCGTTCCGTAACAGCAGCAAGTTTCATTGCCGCAAGATCTTTTTTTGTTGCTAAAATCAGTCCGTCTTCATTTACCGGTTTATCAATCCGGTCGTAAATGTCATTCACAAAATCAACTTTAATCCCGTCAATTAAAAAGATATTAATATTTTTTGATTGCTTTAAAATTACAAGCTTCCCTATTTTTTTTAACTCCGGAAGAATATTATAATTTTCAAAATCAATTTTTCCGAACAGATCAATATCAACAGATTTTCTGTGACCTGTTTGTAATGCAAGTGACGTTCCGCCGACTAATCTCAGCTTTGAAAATTCAGATATTTTTTGTAACGTCCTCAGAAGTTCCGGTGTTCCGGGATCGACTGTTTGATATTGTAGCATCTGAAATTTTTTATAGGAATTTTTGATACAGTTGAAATAAAACTTAAAGTTTTGGGTTCTAAAACGCGAAATTCAGTTGCAGTTTCATCTATTTTTTTTATGCCGTAATATGCTGAAATTAATTTCCAATCTTTCATAAGGCCGTATTCAAAACCCTTTGTATCAGAAAGCTTTTATGCTTATCCATATTAAGTTTATTTATATCCGTATCCCAAAACAAATGGGATGAGAAATCAGAAATTTTTATTTTTTGTTTGTTCATTGTAATCGGATTCGACTGTATACGGATTAATGCAAAAGTAAAAAAAATATGACAGCTTTAATTTGTTTCAGGAGATTTTATTTAAAATATCGATTATGTAAAATATTACAAATTTTCAGAAAATTGTTTTACAAGTACCGTAATTCGGTTTTTTATTTCAGATAATGACAAATTCTTCTCCAAAATCATTTCCGGCCAATCTTGTGTGTTAATATCATTAAAATAAATCAGACTTTTTAAAATGTGTAAAATGTTTCTTGAGTTGTATTTTGTTTTATAAAATGAAAGGATGTCATTAACCGAAAATTCTTTAAGAATGAAATAAATGTCAATAAAATCTTTTGAACGCGTACCGTTTCCGGCTATTGCATTTAATTTCATTGCAGAAAGATCTTCAACGGAGTATAAGCTTATGCCGTCGTTTGATATTATCGGTTTAACGAGCGGATATTTATGACTTATGAAATCAAGTTTAATGTTTTGAATGTTGCCTTTCAAAGTGTTTTTTGCGGTATAGTCAATGTTAAACTTAAATGTTTGTTCAAGATACTCTGATAAGAAACTTACATCAAAATTTTCTCGGGAAAACAAATCTAAATCAATTGATTTTCTGTGACCGATTTGCAAAGCAAGCGAAGTTCCTCCGGCAAGGTGAAATTGTTTTAATTCACTGTCAGATTGAAGTTTTTTTAAAAGTTCCAATGAACTCTTTTCGATTGTGTTTTTGTGTAACATCGAAATTCGGTTTTCGGAATATTAAGAAATAAACAGGCCCAATTTAATGTTTTTTTATCTAAAAACCCGGCTTTAATAATCTCTTGTTTAATTGTTTCAAGTCCGTACAAATGAATTATTGTTTTTAAATCATCAATATCACCGCGGTTAAAAACACGTTCAATAATGATTGTTTTGTTTTTTTCGTGGTCTAAATTGCTGATATCCCAAAATAAATGAGGTGACAGTTTATCTGTAATTGTTTGTTTCATAATACAATGCTTCGTTAAACTTTGAAAAAGTTGCATTTTGAAAATTCGTATAAAACTAGTAATCAAAGTAATAACTTACAACAAAAAACTTTTCCAAAGTTCTCATTATTCGTTATTTGTAAAAAGGCACCTGCCTATTGATTATAATAGTGAATAATATTAATGTAAAGATACAAAAAAGACAATTTACAGGCAAATTAAAAATTATATTTAAATTGCAGAAAAGCAAATGTAATGCTTTTAAATTCAGCATCTCCCGTTATGGGATTTTTCAGATTCCCGCCGAATGTTTGAGCTAAAACAGAAATATCGGCATTATCACTTAATGAATACGAAAAAACGGGACCGAAAAAATATCCTTTTATTTTCGGATAATACATTCCGGAAACGGTCAGATTAAGTAAAGGTGTTAGCGGGTAAGCAATGCTTCCGAATAAATTATATTCCGTAAAGGACAGATTTTTAACACTCAGAGGTTCGTAATAATATTGCTGAAA
>JANTGL010000204.1 GCA_024762915.1 Bacteroidales bacterium
TTTTAATATTTCAGCCGCTTTTTTTAAGTTGATTTTTAAAATATCTATCATAATCTGAATTCTAAACAGCAATAACCAAAAATCAAATATGAATACAATAAATCATTTCTTAATGTAAATGGTCCCGTGTTTTTGAAATTTTTCAGCAACATTTCCCAAAATACCTTCATGTTTACCAATGATTAATGCACCACCCGTAAATAAAGATTTTTCAAATAATTTAATAATTTTATTTTGTAACTCATGATTAAAATATATCAAAACATTTCTGCAAAAAATAATATTGTATTTAACGGCAAAAGGATTTGTAATATTAGTTAAATCATGGATTTTGTATTGTGCTTTATCCAAAAGAAAAGGCCTTACTTTAATCAAATTTCTTGATTTGGAAATTTTAAAATAATCATTTACATTATATTTCTGTTCCGAATCTTTATATGTTTCGTTAAAGTTATTGATGTATTCATCAATTTCGCGATATTTATATTTTCCGGATTTTGCAATTTCCAATACATCAGAATTAATATCCGAAGCATATACTTTTGATTTGTCATATAATCCGTGTTGCTTTAATAAAATAAGCATGGTATAAATTTCTTGGCCGGTGGATGCTCCGGCATGCCATATATTAATTCTTAATTCATTTTGGTAAGACGGAAGAATTTGACTGTTAATTATTTCCCAAATCTTCGGATCTCTGAAAATTTCGGTCGTATTAACCGTAATATTTTTTACGGCTTCTTCAAGAAAATCCTTTTTTTCGCTTACTTTTTTTATCAAACCGTGTAAGTCCGTTCGATAATCAATTAACAGTTTTTGAACTCGTCTGGTAAACGATTTAATTGAATATTCGCTGAAATCGTAATCAGAATGTACAGAAATCGCATCGATAAAAAGTTGTATTTCTTCGGGTGTTAAATCTTTCATATTTGCGTTCAAAATTACTAAAACAAAATTAATTCAGCGATTTATTTTGATATATTCTGCAGTTTTATAAAATAGAATTTTGATAAAACCGATTTCTGATTATTTTTGTAAATAAAAATCTTGAATACAAAATTGTATAAATATAAGTCTTTAAAAATTTATGCTTCTTCGGAATGGATGGTTGATTCAACCAAAAAATATCGCAGGGTGTTTGATAAAAATGAAATATCTTATCTTCGTTCTGAACTTTCGATTTATAATAAAAAATTTGATATTGAAGATTGGACGGCTGATATTACATTGAAAGCGTTTAAGATTACCGATGAAAATGCGGAAGAAATTTGTAATTTAAAGAAAACCGTAAATATAAGTAAAGAAGATAATATTGCATCAATTTATGAAAGTTGGGGTGTTGAAAATGCAGGCGGATATTGGAAGACAGGATCTTATCGGTGTGAAGCATACATTGATGACAAATTAGTAGGAACACAATTATTTTACATTTATAATATCGGAAGCGTCAATGAAGAGAATAATCCGTATTTGGATGTTGACTCCGTCAAATTATATGAAGGCGATTTTGATGCTTGGAATCAAACCGAAAGGAAGTATTTAAAAGCATTCTCTAAAGAAAAGACCCGATATGTTTGGGTTGAAACCGATTTTAAAATTAAAACAAACAAAGCCTTTTATCTTGAATATTTTATTAATATTTATGATGATGCCGGGCATTATAAAGCAAAAATTGAAAGTTTAAAATTTATTCCGAACGGAAATAAAGATAAAATTTTCACTTTTGAAAGAGGATGGGGGAATGCCGCTCCCGGTTCTTGGAAAGATGATAAATACAGAATTGAAATTGTATTTATGGATGCTTTAATTGCTTCTGCCTATTTTACGACAGAAGAAAACGATGTTGAAGGCGATATCTCTTTGTCAGAAAATCCTTCAATAATCGGAAATTCGGATTCTCAACCTGAAGATTCGGAAACCCTTGAAGATTTGATTGCACATTTGGACAATCTGATCGGTTTGCAGACGATAAAACAAAAAGTTAAAGATCATATTAACTATATTGATTTTCTTAAACTCAGAAAAGAAAAGGGATTTAATGATACGGAAGAAATTACGCTTCACAGTGTTTTTACGGGTAATCCCGGAACCGGAAAAACGACCGTGGTAAAATTATTGGGAAAAATTTATCAAAAGAAAGGATTGCTGTCAAAAGGTCATGTTCACGAAGTTGATCGAGCTGATTTAATTGGTGAGTTTATAGGGCAAACAGCCCCAAAAGTAAAAGAAGCGCTTAAAGAAGCAAGAGGCGGTATTTTATTTATTGATGAAGCATATATGCTGGCTCGTTCCGATGAAGATAAAAAAGACTTCGGGAAAGAAGTTATTGAAGTTTTAGTGAAAGAAATGAGTGACGGCGAAAAAGATATCGCAATAATGATGGCGGGGTACCCGAAAGAAACGATGTTTATGATTAAATCGAATCCCGGTTTAAAATCAAGAATAAAATATTTTTTTCATTTTGATGATTACACTCCTGATGAATTATTTGATATTGCACTTTATGCTGCAGATAAACGGAATGTTGTTTTAACAGATGAAGCGGCAGAAATAATTCGGAAAACGCTTACCGAAGCATTTCGAAATCGTGATCATACATTCGGGAATGCACGCTTTGCCTATTCTTTAATTGATGAGGGTAAAATGAATATGGGTTTACGATTAATGCAACGTGAAGATGTCAAAGAATTGACAAATGAAGAATTATCGGTTATTACTTCCGAAGACATACGTAAAATTGAAAGTATTAAATCAAAAAGTATTGTTTTGATTCCGATTGATAATGAATTATTGAAAGAAGCAACAGACGAAATGAATGCTCTGGTCGGAATGAACGATATTAAAAATGAAGTTAACGAACTGATAAAACTTGTAAAATTTTATAAAGAAACAGGGAAAGATGTATTAAATAAGTTTTCTTTACATGCTATTTTCAGCGGAAATCCCGGTACGGGGAAAACAACTTTGGCACGTATTTTCGGGAAAATTTATAAAGCTCTCGGTTTGCTTGAACGCGGACATATTGTTGAAACAGGAAAAGAAGGTCTCGTAGCGGGTTATGTCGGACAAACCGCACTTAAAACGAAAGAAAAAATTGATGATGCTTTGGGCGGAGTCTTATTTATTGATGAAGCATATGCACTTGCCGGGGGCGGACAAAACAGTTTCGGAAACGAAGCGATAGAAGTTATTCTTAAAAATATGGAAGATAACAGAGGTAAATTTGCTGTTATCGTTGCCGGTTATCCAGGGAATATGGAGAATTTCCTAAAAATAAATCCGGGACTAAAATCACGATTTGACAAAACCTTGATTTTTAAAGATTACAATCCCGAAACACTTTATGAAATATGTTTGCAAATGTTAAATATTGAAGAATTAACGCCGGATAGTCGGGCAGAAGAGCATTTAAAATTTTATATTGAAAAATTATACAAAGCACGCGATAAATATTTCGGAAATGCCAGAACAATAAGAAAAATTGTTGAAGAAACCGTAAGAAAACAAAATTTAAGAATGGCATCGGTTCCGGCAAGAAAACGTTCTGTTGAAGCTGTAAAAACTGTGACATATCCGGATGTAAAAGATATTGAGGTTAATAAAGCTCTTGGTTCTTCAGGGTCAATAGGTTTTTAAAATATTGTTTTTTAATACATTAATAATGTTTACTTTTAGCAAGTTAAAACTTCAAGTCTGATTTTATATTAAATTCTTTTGCACATTTATCTATGAAGCAACTGAAAATAACAAGGCAAGTAACCAATCGAGAATCTCTTTCACTTGATAAATATTTGCATGAAATCAGCAGATTTGAAATGGTTACGGCAGAAGAAGAAGCTGTTCTTGCACAAAAAATCAGAAAAGGAGATATTGATGCTTTAGACAAAATGATAAAAGCGAATCTTCGTTTTGTCGTTTCGGTTGCCAAACAATATCAAAACCAGGGACTTAGTTTAATTGATTTGATAAATGAAGGGAATATCGGGTTAATAAAAGCAGCAAAAAGGTTTGATGAAACCAAAGGATTTAAATTTATTTCATATGCTGTTTGGTGGATCAGGCAATCTATTCTTCAAGCACTTGCCGAACATTCCAGAATTGTGAGATTGCCGCTTAATAAAATTACAACGGCTAACAGAGTAAATCGAACATTTTTTGAATTATTGCAAAAATTTCAAAGAGAACCTTCCGTAAAAGAAATTGCCGATGAATTAAAAATTGCCCCTAAAGACGTACTACGAGTTATTGCAAATACCGATCGAAAGATTTCCATGGATGCTCCGATTAATGAAGATGAAAGTATGTCTTTATACAGTATTATCAGTTGCGGAAGTTCCGACTCTCCGGAAAAAGAGTTAATAAGACAATCGCTTACAACAGAGCTTAAACGCATTCTTGCTACTTTACCGCTTCGTGAAGCTGAGATTATTAAGCAATACTACGGTTTAGAAATGCAACATCCTTTGACACTGGAGGAAATCGGTGCGAATTTCGAAATTACTCGAGAACGTGTTCGTCAACTTAAAAGTCGCACATTAAAAATTCTGAAACGAAAGAGTAAAATTCTGAAGAAATATTTATAGGATTTTTTTTGTTTTAATCAATAAAACTTTGAAGATTAATTTAAAAGTTGTACTTTCAAAGCCCGAAATTAAAATAAACTTAAAACAATATAAAAATGGGATTATTTGATAAATTAAAAGGTGAAATTATTGATGTCATTGAATGGTTAGACGGCAGTAGCGATACCATTGCATACCGTTTTGAACGTTACGGGAATGACATAAAAAACGGAGCTCAATTAACGGTCAGAGAGTCACAAGTAGCCGTATTTATAAATGAAGGTAAAATTGCAGATGTTTTTCCTCCGGGAAGATATGAACTTACAACACAAAATTTACCGATTCTGACGACTTTAAATGCTTGGATGCATGGTTTTAACAGTCCGTTTAAAGCTGAAGTGTATTTTATTAATACCAAACGATTTACAAATCAAAAATGGGGAACACCCAATGTTTTTTATGTGCGTGATGCTGATTTCGGGCGTGTCAGCTTAAGAGCTTTCGGTGCTTATACAATGAAAGTAGTTGACCCCGTAAAATTTATAAAAGAAGTGCTCGGTACAAGCGGTGATTTTACAACCGATGAAATTGCCGGTGAAATGAGAAATTTAATTGTTACGCAATTTATTGATGCCGTCGGAGAAAGCGGAATTCCGCTTTTGGATATGGCTCAAAATTATAAAGATATTTCAGAGTTTTGTCAAAATAAACTCGGTGAAGAATTTAAAGAATACGGACTTGAAATTACGAAGTTCTTAGTTTCCAGCATAAGTCTTCCCGAAAAATTACAAGAAAAATTAGATG
>JANTGL010000205.1 GCA_024762915.1 Bacteroidales bacterium
AGACAATTAGACGGAAAAATAATCAGTAACATTTATCAAATTGATTATTACGAAAACAATAAACTGCAACTTCTGTTTAATACCGAAAATAAAATTTATTGTATTGACAGAATAGGAAACTGGTTGGAGGGTTATCCCGTAAAATTAAAATCAAAAGCAACGGACGGAATCGCATTATTTGATTACGATCAAAACCGAAATTACAGAATTTTTGTGGCTTGTGCCAATAAATCCGTTTATCTGTTTGATAAAAACGGGGAAATTATTTCCGGTTGGGATTTTGAAAAAACCAAAAGTTCTGTTTCGGGTCCCGTAAAACATTTTAAAAATGCCGATAAGGATTATATTACCTTCAGAGATCAAAACAATTTATACTTGCTGAACCGCCGAGGAGAGGTTCGCATACATCCTGAAGTGAATATCACCTTGTCAAAAAATACAGAAATTTGGTTCACGGAAGATCATGCCGATGATAAAGCCCATTTTTCGGTCAGCAATCCCTCCGGAACGGTATATTCAATATATGAAGACGGAAAAATCGAAAAAATTACGATTAAAACATACACAAGAGACCATTATTACGTTTATAAGGATATAAACGGAGATCAAATGCCGGAATATATCTTTACGGATAAAAATCAAACGGATGTTTATGACGGAATTACTAAAAAACGTCTTTTTTCTTATTCTTATGACCAAGATATTAAAAGCAAACTTTCTGTTTATAAGTTCGGAGAAGATGATATCCGTCTCGGTATAAGTTCTTCCGACAAATTATATTTAATAAATAACAAAGGAAAACTGTGTGAGGGGTTTCCGTTAACCGGAACCGGATTATTCAGCATTACCGTATTTGATCAAAATCCGCAATTTTCATTAATAACGGGAAATAAAGATAATTATTTATATAAATATCAAATTAAATAAAATTTTGTACCTTTGTCTTTAACCTTTTTAACCAATTCTTAATACAATGAAAAACCCGATAAAATTTTTTATCTCGGCTGTATTGTTATTTGTTGTAATATTTTCTGTAAATTCTTGCAGAAAAAACTTCTCCCTTAGAGAATTTGACAATTTATCAACCGATTCAATCCATTTTGAAGGCAGTTTTGCAGCTCCTATTGTAAATACGGAACTTACACTTATAAATTTTCTTCCAAAAAAAGATTCATCTCTGTGGGCAGAAGTTGATGATAACAATTTAATACATTTGAGAATGTATTATAAAGATATGTTTAATCCGACGATGTCCGAAATTTATCCCGGTGTTCCGTATCCGGTAATTACCGGAGTTCCGATACCTGCCGACACATTTGCCATACAAACGGATACATCAAAAATGAAAGTTTATGACAAACTTTTAAGCGGAAAGTTATTTTTTCGAAACCCGTCTATTACTTTTCATATAGATAATTATATTCCGATTGTTACATTTTTTAAAGCGGATACATTAACATTCCATCAAACGGACGGAACCGCATTAAGTCACACGAGTGTTAACGAATTTACGATAGCTGCACCTGCTGATTCCGGAACAAGTGTACATTCGGATATTGTTATTGATACAACAGAAGTTCCGGTTCTTGCAGAAGTTTTTGCTCCGGTTCCTAAATTTATTTCTTTTTATTTATCTACGGGAAGTCATACAAACCAAGCGCTGCCGTTTGGTGTTGACGGAGCCGAAAAAATGAAAGTTGATATTGATATCGATTTACCTTTGGATGCACGGCTTGATACTATTATTATGACAGACACAATGAATTTTAACATAACGAATGATACCCGTGTTAAATCAGCTACTTTAAAGATTAAATTTGAAAACGGATTCCCGATTGACGGTTTAGCTCAAATTTATTTTACGGATACGACTGCTGTCGGTGAATCCGGAAATATAATAGATTCTGCTTTTACCGATACAAATCATTTAAACATATCCGAAGAAGGTTGGCATCTTGAGCCTGCTGAAACGGATGCGCAAGGAATTGTAACTGTTCCGCATGAAAGTGACATTTTAATTTTTATTGACCAAGTTCGAATGCAAAACCTTATTCAAAGACATGCTTCTAAAATTATTATCAGAGGGAAACTTAACACCTATAATGCTGCTTCCGGACAATTTATTAAAATACTCGGAGACTATACGATGGGCGTTCAAATAGCTGTTAAACTTGACTTTGAAGCATCAACCAACCAATAATATTTAACTTTTTTTCGAAAATAATGACCTATTTTAAACATATATTAATTCTCAGCTTTTTAAGCATCCTTTTTTCTTCTTCAGGGTTTTCTCAAAGAATTACATCATACTGGATGAAACATTTGCCCCAAGCGTCATACCTTAATCCGGCAAAAGAAAGCGGTTGTAAAATCTTTATTGATATTCCGGTTCTTCCTAATTTTGATATTAATTTAATCCATTCGGGATTTACGATAAATGATGCCATAAAACAACACCCCTTTTATTCTGACTCTTTTATGATTGACCTGGACGGTATTGAAAAAGCCCTTAAAACCGGTAATAATATTAATGCGGAAACTGAAATTTCAATTTTTAATTTTGGTTTGGCTTTAAAAAATGATATGAATATCAGCTTTGGTATTAACTATAAATTATCTGAGTATTTTCAATATCCTAAAGCTTTAATTGAATTAAGAAGAGGAAATTACAGAGAAAACGAAACGCCTTTAGCTTTTAATTTCAGACAAAATTTAAATTTTTACAGAGAAATATATATCGGAGCTTCTAAAAATTTCAACAATACTCTGTATCTCGGTGCTAAATTGAAATACTTATCCGGTTATGCCAATATTAAGACAAACAAAATGGATTTGGAATGGTACACGAGTACAAAACCCGAAGACATGTACGATTGGACCTTTAATTCTGATTTTGACATTAAAGCCGCATCAATAATACCTTGGAACTTTACGGATTCTGCCGGTCAAATTACCGGAATTGATATTGATACAACTTTAATCAGTGACCCTGCTTCTGATTTATCCGGTTTATTATTCCCGAAAAATACCGGTTTAGGAATTGATTTAGGGATTGAATATAATTTAGATAATCGATTGACTTTATCGGCATCATTAATCGATTTAGGATATATTTCGTGGAAAACAAGTTCGAAAATAATGACTCAACAAGCAACATTCAAATTTTCGGGTTTGGATATTGCAAAATACATCGGGAACTTAAATGATACAACCGGTGAAAACACAACATTGGGCGAAAAAATTAAAAACGACATGATTGATACACTTATGAACGTTTTTAATCCGACCATTGAAGAAACATCCTACCGAACAAGTTTAAATTCTAAAATCTATCTCGGAGCAAATTTAAAAATAACAAATTGGCTGAATACAGGATTTTTGTATAAAGGAGTCTTTTTTAATAAAAGTTTAATTTCTGCCTGGTCATTTTCGGCAAATGCCAACCTTTCTAAAGCTTTGTCGTACTCTGTCTCTTATACCATTATGAATGCTTCGGCAAATAATATCGGAATGGGTTTAGCCTATAAAGTCGGCCCGTTTCAGATGTATTTAATTACGGATAATATGGCCGCTCCGTTTTGGGCTGTTAACGAAAGCAATTTCTCAAACGAATGGTTAAAAAATACGAAAACCTTTAATTTCAGTTTCGGTCTTAATTTTTTAATTTGCGGAAATAAATACGATATCGGCTTAATGGAATAATAAAAAAAATTATTTATCGTTAACAACAAATCATGAAAATACGACAACTTATAAAGCTTCCCGAATACCGAAAATACAGCTATAAACCGCTGTATTACGACAAACGCAAAGAGGCATTAGATGAAAAAATACAACACGCAAAAAATAAAAAAGAAGCGATTGAAAAAGGCGAATACAAACCGAATTTTAAAGGGAAATTCAAAAATAATTACAGCAGAGAAATAACAAAAAAACAAAAAAAAGCGGCTAATATTCGATTTTTCCTTTTAATAATATTTTTCTCCGCTTTAGCATATATTATTATTCAAAAATCAAATGTTTTAGGACAAATGTTTGATGTTTTATTTCAAAAATAATTTTTATTTATCTAACTTAAAATCAATTATCTGTTAACTTTAATTTTATTATTATGAAAAAAAATTTCTTAAAAATTTCAACACTCCTTTTATTAGGATTCGCAGTCACTTTCAGTGCTTGTAAAAAAGATGCTGCTGATTCACAATCAGCAGAAGATGCTGCCAGAGGCAGTTATATTATGGCAGATGCTTTTGCCATGTCAAATGACGGAAATGACGGAGGCAAAGCTCTTTCAAAAAGATTTTCCGATTGTACTTTTACCTATACGGCACTGGACGACGGTTTCGAATTGACATTCGTTAACTGTACGGATGATGCAGGAATTACTCGAAACGGAACCATCAGAATTACGGCTGCAGCTAATGCTTTTGACACCGAAGATGCCGGTTCAATTACCATTACATTTATTGATTATTCCGTTGAAAACGAAGGTATTTCCGGTAGTATTACGGCAACATTTAAATCCGGTGCATTAGGATTTTATTTTGATATTACGGCAACAAATTTAAGACTTGATTATGCCGATAACACTTATGTTTTGTACAATACTGCAAGTTTAACCTATGTTTTCAGTGCCGCCAACGGTTTTCAATTAGTAATTACCGGACACTCTGAGGGAATTAACAGAAACGGAATACACTTCACAACTCAAACCGAAGATATGAAAATTTTGTTTTTCTCAACAACGGGTTGTCCCTTTCCTTCTGAAGGTACAATGACAATTAATCTTGACGGAGAGAAACCGATAACTCTCGATTTTAATTCGGGTACCTGCGGTGAAATTACCGTATCTCAAAAAGGACACAAAGACGGAACAATTACAATTTTTTAATTATCAAACAAATAAGACACATTAAAAGGCTGCTGATTGCAGCCTTTTTTTATTTACAAAAAATTAATACTAAAAATCAAAAAAATAAATTCTATGGTGTAATTTTGTACTAAATAAACGAAACATGGAAACCGTATTTATAATTGTTGTCGGAATATTAATATTATTGGCAATTACGGATTTAATTGTCGGTGTCAGTAATGATGCCGTTAATTTTTTAGTTCCTGCCGTGGGTTCAAAAGTTGCCCCTTTTAAAATTATTATGATTATTGCCGGTTTGGGAATACTTATCGGTGCAACTTTTTCAAACGGAATGATGGAAATAGCCAGAAAAGGAATTTTTCATCCCGAATTGTTTTCGTTCAACAGCATCATGATTATTTTTTTGGCCGTAATGCTTACTGATGTCATCATGCTGGATATATTTAATACACTGGGATTACCGACATC
>JANTGL010000206.1 GCA_024762915.1 Bacteroidales bacterium
AATACGGTTCTGGGTGAAACATCAAATACGATGACTATAGCTTCCGATTTAAATCACAAATACATTGCTTTTGAAGTAACACCTGTTGCACTTACGGGCGGAAGTGACTATTTTGTAGGACAAGCAACAATTAGTGATTGGTACGGACCGATTACATACACAGGAATAGAAAATGCTTGGAATAATCAAATTATTTTGTATCCGAACCCTGTAACATCACATCTTTTTATTAAAAACACTGATAAAGTGAACAAAATAGTTGTTACAAATATTACGGGTCAAAACGTTCTGATTATTTCTAATAATTATTCGCCTCAAGCTTCTTTAAATGTTAATAATTTAGAATCGGGAATATACATCATTACATTTTATAACAAAGACGGATTATCCTCAAAAACTAAATTTTTAAAATTAAATTAATAAATAGTAATGAATAATTTGTATTCGCTCAAAATCCGGAAATGTTTTTTGAGCGGATACTTTTTTAATAAGATTAGGTAAAGCTTGTGTTTAAAAATTTTTATTAATTACTGTATAACTATAACTCAACCGTATGAAAAAGAAATTATTCGTCATCGTTTTTTTAATTACATTATTTTCCGGTTTATATGCTCAGCAAAGAACAATATCCGGAAAAGTAACAGATGCAGATACCGGTACCGAATTACCGGGTGTCAGTGTTGTTCATGAAGGGACTTCTCAAGGCACAATGACTGATGCCGCCGGAAAATATTCTTTAACGATAACAGGAAATCAAGAAATAAAATTAACATTTTCTTATTTCGGATATGCTTCTCAAACAATTAATGTAACAGATAAATCTGTAATTAATGTATCCATGGTCCCGGAAACATCCCAAATAGATGAAGTCGTAGTGACCGCATTGGGAATAAAAAGGGAAAAAAAAGCATTGGGTTATTCGGCTTCGGAAATTGGTGGAGATGACTTAACAGAAGCCCGAGAAACAAATATATTAAACTCAATATCCGGAAAAGTGGCCGGAGTTCAAATTTCAAAAACTGCCGGAGGTGCAGGAGGTTCTTCTCGTGTCGTTATCAGAGGAAATTCCTCCATCAGCGGAAATAACCAAGCTTTAATTGTTGTTGACGGAATTCCGATTGACAATTCTAATATCGGTTCGGCAAGTTGGCTCGGCGGTGTTGATTACGGTGACGGTATTTCAGATATCAATCCTGACGATATTGAAAATATTACCATATTAAAAGGTCCGAATGCATCTGCTTTATACGGTTCAAGAGCTGCTAACGGAGTCATTATGATTACGACTAAAAAAGGAAGATCTCGTAAAGGAATCGGAGTTTCTGTTAATATGGCAACAACCGTAGATATGGCAGATATACAAGGTAATTTTCAAAACGAATACGGCTTGGGCGGTAACGGGTATATCCCCAGAATTGCACTGGATTCATTACAGCAATTACAATACCCCGGATGGGACACAATTGAATATACATCTAATGCATATCAAAGCTGGGGTCCTAAGATGGACGGACGAATGATTTTACATTGGAACGGTGAAATAAGACCCTATGAACCGCATCCGGACAATGTCAAAGATTTTTTTGAAACCGGTATTACAACTACTAATTCGATAGCCGTTGACGGAGGCAATGAAAAAACAACCCTGAGAATGTCTTATACAAATCTTTATAATAAAGGAATTAAACCGAACAGTTTTTATAAAAAAAACAGTGTTACATTCAGAGCTTATACCGAATTAAATAAAAGAATAAACATCGACAGTAAAGTAACATATAACAGGAATGAGGCATTTAATCGCCCCGGACAAGGCGATTCCAGAAGCGGGTCAAGAACCTTTATTTGGATGCCCCGAAATATCGATATTCATAAATTAAAAGAATTCTATAAAGACGAAAACGGCTACGAACAAAACTATTATCAATCTGACAGTTGGCACACAAACCCCTATTGGGAACTTTACGAAAACACTAATAATGACAACAGAGACAGAATTCTCGGTACCGTAAAGTCTAATATTAAAATAACGGAATGGTTAAGTTTAATGCTTAGAACGGGATTGGATTTTCACAATGATAAGAGATACAAAAGAACTGCATCTTATTCAATGCAAGCACCTGACGGACAATATACGGAAACCCGTATCGGATACAAATCTATGAACAGCGATTTTTTATTTATGGCAAAAAAACAATACGGAGACCTTGATGTATCATTAAACTTCGGAGGCAACAGAATGTCAAGCAGTTTTGATATGATCAGTTCAACAATTAAAGGGTTTGCTGTTCCTAATTTCTTTTCATTAAATAATTATACGAACAAACTTGATAATTCAACGGGTACAACCGTAATTAACAAACAAATTAATTCCTTGTATGCTTTTGCTCAAATCGCCTATAAATCATTTCTTTATGTTGATATAAACACACGAAATGATTGGGCTTCGACCCTGCCTTACGGAAACGATTCATATTTTTATCCGAATGTAAATACCAGTTTTATTTTTTCCGATGCATTTAATCTTAATTCTAATATCCTTTCTTTCGGTAAAATACGTTTCGGATGGGCACAAGTCGGTAACGATGCCGACCCGTATATGCTGGAAGCGACCTATCTTTCCGGAAGTTTCGGTGAAATTCCCGTAAATTACTTAAAAAATATCTTACCTCTTTCGGATTTAAAACGAGAACTGACACAATCATGGGAAGCCGGAGCAGATATCAGATTTTTCGGTAATAGAATCGGAATTGATATGGGAGTATATAAAAACAATTCATACAATCAAATCCTCAGGACAGAAGTTTCTAAAGCAACAGGTTATGATATAGCGGTTATTAATGCCGGGGAAATTGAAAACAAAGGAATTGAAATATTACTGACACTCCAACCGTTCAAAAAGAAAGATTATGAATGGAATATAAATATAAATTTTGCTAAAAATGTATCTAAAGTAATCAGCCTTGCTGAGGATATAAATACATATCCTATTACAAGTACCAGTCAAATCATTATTGAAGCCAGACCGGGTGAACCGTACGGAAATATTGTCGGAACATATATTTTAACCGATCCTGAATCCGGTAAACATTTAATTGACCCGTCAACCGGTTTATATATGTCAAGCGGTATTGAAACCAAAGTTCTGGGCAATATTAACCCTGATTTTATAGGAGGTATCGTAAACTCGTTCAGATATAAAATGTTTTACGGAAGTTTTACGATTGGGATACAAATAGGAGGTGATATTTATTCAAAAACCAACCGATACGGAAACGATAACGGACAATTTGTTAACACGCTTGAAGGCAGAGAATCTTGGTATGCCGCTACTGAAGAAGAAAAATTAAACGGAATGAAAGCAGACGGAACACCTGTCGGATATGTAGCAGAAGGCGTTTATCCGGACGGAACCGTTAACAACAGAGGAATTGATCCGCAAGTTTATTGGCATCAAGGAAAATGGAACGGTATAACCGAATTAAGTATCTACGATGCAAGTTATGTTAAATTAAGAGAAGCCATTATAGGTATAAATATTCCGAAATCTTTTACAAATAAGTTAAAAATTAACCGTGCAAGTTTCTCCCTTACGGGAAGAAATTTATGGCTGATATACAGCGGTGTACCTAACATTGATCCCGAATCGTCGTTTACAAACCAAAATAAAGGTTTAGGACAGGAATACGCTGCAATGCCGACTGCAAGAAATATCGGTTTCTCTTTAAAATTTAATTTTTAATCTAAAATCTTATCTGTTATGAAAATTAATAAAAATATAATATTCATTCTTGCATTTGGAATTTTTCTGTTTTCATCAAGTTCTTGCAGAAAAAATTTTGAAGAAATAAATACAAATCCGAACTATCCGACAGAAACAAATCCCGAATATATTTTTACATATATTTTAAAAGAAGGCGGCGGCGAATACGATATGTTTAACGTAAATAAAAGTTTCCTTATTCAATGGATAATGTATGCTTCAAAATTTTACGGAAACAGTACAATGCCGCCCTATTTATATTTAACTCAAACAAAAATTAAAGATTTATGGGAGGCATTTTATACAAAAACATTATTGAATACAAACGAATTAATGCTTTTAACAAAAGATGATCCGGAAGCAATTAACAAATATTCATTAGCAAGAATCTGGAAAGTTTATACATTCCATAAAATTACGGATTTATGGGGAAGCGTTCCCTATTCGGAAGCTCTCAATGCCATCGGAGATGTCAAAATTCTTAAACCGGTTTATGACAGTCAAGAAGATATATACACAGATATGTTAAAAGGACTGAACGAAGCTGTTGCTGATATTGACTATGACAAACCGACTTTTACCGAAGATGCCGACATTCTTTTTCACGGTGATTTAGATAAATGGATAAAATTTGCAAATTCGCTCCGTTTACGATTGGCTGTAAGAAGCAGTAATCAAAGCGTCGTTACCGAATTAATGAATGAAGACAATTTTATCTCAAGCAACGACGAATCAGCGAATTTTTATTATCCCTCATCAATTGACGACAGAAATCCTTGGTTTGATTATTATGAAAAATATCACGATGCCATCGGACAAGTCAGCGAACTTATGGTCACAAAATTAAGAGATTTAAATGACCCGAGATTAAATGTTTATGCACAACCGACAGATATTTATCCCGATTCAATTATCGGTATGCCAAATCTGTTAAATACGGAAGAAGTGGTTGCTTTCGGATATAACTATTTGAATACATCATTTCCGGGATTAAGTTTTGTTGCAGATATAAATGCTCCAAATCAACTGTTAAGTTATTCGGAAGTTTGTTTTTTAAAAGCGGAAGCAGCTCTAAGAAATTGGGGGGCAACACCTGCTCAAGCGGAGCAATTTTATAACGACGGAATTACTGCAAGTATGCAGTTTAATAATATCGGAGATACGGATATTACTTCTTACCTTGCCGGGAATGCTGCTTTTGACGGAACTTTGGAACAACTGATAACTCAAAAATGGATTGCTTTATACCTTAACGGATTTGAATCTTTTGCAGAATACAGACGAACAGGATATCCGACATTACAAAAATGGGATATGGTACTGGACGGTATTATTATCATTGATACAACCTTGGTAGATGTTGATCCGGCTACCGTTCCGAGTAGAATTCCGTATCCGGATAATGAACCCGCATTTAACAGCGAAAATTATAATGCGGCAGTTGCAGCCCAAGGTCCCGATGATTTATATACAAAAGTTTGGTGGGCTACATTAAATCATAATTTTTAAAAACCTTTTAATTCAAATTCGGCTGTTTGGAAATTGATTACAAACAGCCG
>JANTGL010000207.1 GCA_024762915.1 Bacteroidales bacterium
CGGCACCGAAACCGGTAACAAAATAATATATAAAAAATCGTTTCGTACCCCAAACACGTTCAATAACTTGCCCGAACAGCCATAATGCATACATATTAAATAAAATATGCATCCAGCCGCCGTGCATAAACATATGCGTAACGATTTGGTAGGGTTTAAAAAGATCGGATTTAAAAAAGTATAATCCGAGAATTCTGTTTAAATCAATCTGTTGAGTTTCAGCAAGTTTCATCAAAAGAAACATTCCGACATTAATCAATAATATAACTTTTACTGCGGGTGGTATATTTGCAAGAAATCCTTGTTTTTGATACATTTTTCGTGTTTATAAATTTGTGCAATATTACAAATTTTCAGGGAATTTTTATCCAAAGAATTAAATGTCAAATAAAATTCCTATTTTTACACAAAATACATAATACAAATTCATGAGTTCGATTCAACAAAAAAATTCTGTTTGGCGAGTTCGAGGCGCCTATTTCTTGTCGGTTGTCAGTATTACGATGGTATTAATCATGCTTGGCTTTATTGCCTTAATGCTTTTTAATGCCAAAAAATTATCTGATTATGCAAAGAAAAATATCGGATTTACGGTATTTATTCAAAACAACACCAAACCGTCGGAAATAAATCGTTTGGAAAATGCACTGGACATTGCCGATTACAGTGTTTCAGCAGAATTTATTTCCAAAGAACAAGCCGCATTGGAAATGAAAGAAGAACTCGGAAAAGACTTTACGAAAGTGTTGGGATATAATTCATTACCTAACTCAATTGAAGTAAAATTAAAGCCGGAATATACCTCTGAAGACAGCATCAAAGTCATAAAACAAAATTTAAAGCATTTTAAATTTATAAAAGACATATATTATCAAAAATCTTTAGTTGCTTTCATAAATACCAATATCAAAAAAATGAGTATTGTCGGATTAATTATTTCTGTTTTCTTCCTGATGATAACTATAAGTTTAATCAATAATACTGTTCGGCTTTCAATTTTTTCAAAACGTCTGTTAATACGGACAGCACAATTAGTAGGTGCAACAAAACGATTTATTCGCAAACCGTTTATGGTGAAAAATGTTTTTTCGGGAATCATCAGTGCCGCAATTTCTTCCTTAATAATTACTTTAACGGTATTGTTATTAAAAGAAAATTTTGCCGATATCATCACACTTGAAGGCATTTTAGAAATCGACATTTTTATTTTTGCTTTCGGGATATTAATAACAGCGATTTCAGGAAAATTTGCCGTTAATAAATATCTTAAATTAAAAACAGATGATTTGTATTTTGAATATTAAAGCCAAAAAATAAATAATCTTATATATTTGCAATCTCAAATTTTAAACAGTCCAAAAAATGAAAAATAAATCAGACGATAAAGGATTTGCTCTCGGCAAAAAAAATTACATCATGCTGGCAATCGGTTTTATTGTAATTATTATCGGTTTTATGCTGATGGTAGGCGGCGGAACCGATGACCCCAATGTTTTCAACGCCAATGAGTTATTCAGTTTCAGACGTGTTACTTTGGCTCCCGTTATTATTCTGGCAGGTTTTGTTTTTGAAATTTATGCCATTATGAAAAAACCGAAAGAAACTGAGATCGAAGAATAAAAAACAATGAGTTGGATACATGCATTAATTATAGCAATTGTAGAAGGAATAACTGAATTTCTGCCGATTTCTTCAACCGGTCATATGATTATCACGGAAAAACTCTTAGGTTTACAAAGTGATGAATTTGTTAATTTGTTTATTGTAAACATTCAACTCGGAGCCATATTATCCGTTGTCGTTTTGTATTGGAAACGCTTTTTTAAAAGTTTAAAATTTTATTACGTTTTATTTGTTGCCTTTTTACCGGCGGCCTTTTTCGGATTACTTCTCGGTGATTATATTGATATCCTTTTGGAAAGCGTAATAACGGTTGCGGTTTCTTTAATTGTCGGCGGTATTTTTCTTTTGTTTGCCGATAAGTTATTCTCCGAAACAGATAAAAATCAGGAAGTTGCATATAAAAAAGGGGTTTTTATCGGACTGTTTCAAGTATTGGCAATGATTCCCGGAGTATCACGCTCCGCCGCAACCATAATCGGCGGAATGGCACAAAAATTATCACGGAAAACAGCTGCAGAATTTTCATTTTTTCTGGCTGTTCCTACCATGCTTGCTGCAACTTTGTATAAATTATATAAAAATCACGAAGCATTAAACACCGATAATATTGATATTTTATTATTCGGAAATGTTATTGCCTTTATTGTCGCCATGCTTTCAATTAAGTTTTTTATTAATTTTTTAACCAAATACGGGTTTAAACTTTTCGGATACTATCGCATAATTGTAGGTGCCGCAATCTTAATTTTATTGGCTTTGGGTATGGATTTACAAATAAATTAAACGCTTTTTAATGCCGAATAAATCATTTTCAAAAGAGCAATTCCTTGCAGGAGAAATTCTTTTAATCGACAAATTTAAAGATTGGACATCTTTTGATGTTGTAAACAAAATCAGAAGCACTTTAAAATATCAATACGATATTCCGAAGATAAAAGTCGGTCATGCCGGAACCTTGGACCCGCTTGCAACCGGCTTGTTAATTATCTGTACCGGGAAAAAAACAAAAGAAATTCAATCCTTTCAAGACTTACCCAAAGAATATATAACAACACTGAAATTCGGAGAAACAACACCGTCATTTGATTTAGAAACAGCCGTTGATAAAACCTTTCCTTCGGAAAACCTGACAGAAGAAGGCATTAGAACTGCAATTAACAGTTTTGCGGGCAAGCAAGAACAAATGCCGCCGGACTTTTCCGCTAAACGCGTAAACGGAAAAAGAGCTTACGAAAGTGCCAGAAAAGGAAAACCGATTACGTTAAAACCGGTACAAATTGAAATTTATAATATTGAAATTTTAAAAATAAATCTTCCTTTTGCAGAAATAAAATTAACTTGCAGCAAAGGCACATATATCAGGGCAATTGCCCGTGATTTGGGAGAAAAATTAAATAATGGTGCCCATTTAACCGAGCTTCGGCGTACTAAAATCGGAGATTTTTCCGTTGAAGATGCAATTACAGTTGATTTATTTCAAAAATTGTTGTAATTTTGCAGGTCTTTTCTATAAAAAATTTAAATTTTTATGAAGTTATCTCAATTTATTTACGACTTACCGTCCGAATTAATCGCAAAATATCCTTCTGAAAACCGTGATGACTCGCGATTATTGGTTTTACATAAAGACACCGGGAAAATTGAGCACAAAATTTTTAAAGACGTTATAAATTATTTTAGCGAAAATGATTTATTCGTTTTTAATAACACACGTGTCTTTCCGGCAAGATTAAAAGGCATTAAGGAAAAAACCGGAGCCAAAATTGAAGTTTTTTTACTTCGTGAATTAAATAAAAAACAAAAGTTGTGGGATGTATTAGTGAGTCCCGCAAGAAAAATCCGAATCGGAAATAAATTATATTTCGGGGATTCCGAAACATTGGTTGCAGAAGTTATTGATAATACAACATCGAGAGGCAGAACCTTACGGTTCTTGTTCGACGGTGAATATGAAGAATTCAGACAAACCTTAAAAGAACTGGGAGAAACACCTTTACCGACTCTTGTCGGAAGAGATGTTGAGCCCGAAGATGCGGATCGCTATCAAACCGTTTTTGCAAAACATGAAGGTGCCGTTGCTGCTCCTACTGCAGGCTTACATTTCAGTAAAATATTATTGAAAAAATTTGAAATTAAAGGGATTAAAACAGACTCTATTACACTTCATGTGGGATTAGGGAACTTCAGAACAATTAATGTTGAAGACCTTACAAAGCATAAAATGGATAATGAACAAATTTATGTCTCCGAAGAAACAACAAATGTTATAAATAAAACAAAATCTGAGGGTCACCGAGTTTGTGCAGTCGGAACAACCGTTGTAAGAACGCTTGAAAGTACGGCTACGGTTACCGGCCTTTCCAAACCTTTCAGCGGTTGGACAAATAAATTTATTTACCCGCCTTATGACTTTTTAATTCCGGATGCCATGATAACAAATTTTCATCTTCCGAGGTCCATCCCGTTAATTTCCGCTGCGGCTTTCGGCGGCTATAAACAAACTTTAAAAGCTTATGAAACGGCAAAAAAAGAGGGGTATAAATTCGGGACATACGGGGATGCAATGATGATTATTTAATATTTCTTTTTACTTGTCAGAAAACGATATTGTTCATTTCTTTTTTCAATAAAATAATGAATCAGTTTGTCTAATTCAGCTTTGTCATTATTTAAAATGCTCATTTCAATCGGGTAATAAAAGAGGCTCTTTTTCACTTGTTCATCCGAAAATCTTAAGCGTCTTAACCTCACGGCATCTTTTTCGGTTGTTACGATAATCTTGTTGTTCAGATCTGAAGAATAAAATTCTTTTGTTATTTTTTCAATATCTTTTTGGGTATATTGATAATGGTCATTGTATGACAATACGCTTATTTCTTCGGTCAAACTTTTACAATAGTCAATAATAGGTGTAGGGTTTCCGATTCCGGTTACGATTAAAATCGCATACTTTTTAGATTTTAATGTTTCTGTATCAAGGGCAAAAATTTCATTTTCAAAAACCGGCATTAATCCTTTATATTCAATTGCAGAAAAAAACAACGATTGATAGGGTTTTAAAGCTAAATCCGTTGCAATAATACGCATATCAATCGGTTTTACGGTTTTTGGGGTTTTTGTAACCAACAGTATTTCGGCACGATGTCTTTCTTCCGGATTATCCCGTAACCTTCCCAAAGGCAAATAATGATCGCCCAAAAAAGGTTGTGTATAATCAATAAGCAAAATCGATAAATCCGGTTTCACATAACGGTGTTGAAAGGCATCATCCAAAAGAATCAAATCGATTTTTTTTTCTGATTTCAGCAAGGTATGAATTCCGTGAACGCGTTTTTCATCAACGGCAACCGTAATATCCGGAAATTTTAAAAAAATTTGGTAGGGTTCATCTCCGATATTTTCGACGGATGCATTTTCGTCCGCAAGAATAAACCCTTTTGTTTTTCGTTTATACCCGCGACTTAAAACAGCTATCGTATATTTATTTCTGAGCAAATAAATTAAGTATTCAACGGTCGGGGTTTTTCCTGTTCCGCCGACCGTAATATTTCCGACGGCAATAACCGGAATGTCAAATTCTTCCGATTTTAACATCTCGTGATCAAATAAAAAATTACGTATCCTGACAACCAATCCGTAAACCAGGGAAACGGGATACAAAAGAACAAACTTTAAAAATTTCATTTAATCTCA